>NZ_JAUBRM010000144.1:0-10541 GCF_036701905.1 Microcoleus sp. MON2_D5 | reverse complement strand
GCTTTCAAAAAAATGTTATGATGTGTGGTATCGCTTTCGCGTGGCTTTACTCAACCATATAATTATAGTTCATTTGAGCTGATATTCTCTATTTGACCCTCACGAGTGAGTGTCAGTAACATGATACCTCATCTTTCGGAGAAAGGCTATATGCGCGTCATAAAAACCAGTATCCTTAAAGCTTTTGGATTTTAAAGTTATTTTTTTCATACCCTGATTAAGCAATAGCACTTTGAGATTGCTTCATATTGTTTCCGGTTGCATCGGAATGATATAGAGGACACCGCGAGTGCCTAAACCCCTACAATGAATGGGGGTAGGGACTTAGGCACTCGCGGTGTCCTGACTGTGAGTAATATTAATTCCGATGCTACCCGAGTTGATATCACTGAGTTCGCTGGGCGACAGAAATACGTTACTTTTGCGTAAGTCTTGTAATCCTAACAATTCGAGCCTTGAAAGGTATAAGTTGCTACATCAACAAAGGTAAATGTTCGGTTGACATTGTTCCCCTTTTTCCATGTCCCAAACTACATCAATCATGAGAAATTTTTGTATTCGGGAAAATTAATCAACCTTTTGCCTGCAACAACTGCGGCTGCAAAACCTGATTTAATTTGCCGCTGCGAAACCCCTCCAAATCCAAAGTCGCGTACACAAAACCAAACTCCTGAAACACCGCCACCAGTGCAGGCAAATCCGTATTTAGCACAAACTCCTGAATTTCCTCTGCGGGTAACTCAATGCGCGCCGTATCTCCGTCCGATCGCACTCGCAAATTTTTCAGTCCCAACTGGCGCAAATACCGTTCAGCGCGCCCCACTCTTTGCAACTTTCCAACGGTGATTTCTTCGCCGTAAGGAAAGCGCGAACTCAGACAAGGTTGAGCAGGTTTGTCCCACCAAGGCAAATCCAATTCTTTCGCCAACTGTCGCACTTCAAATTTAGTGATCCCTACTTCTGCTAAGGGCGATCGCGCACCGCGTTCCTTTGCCGCCTGAATCCCTGGACGGTAATCCTTTAAATCGTCAGCATTCACCCCATCCACCACATAAGGATAACCCTTTGCTAGTGCTAGCGGTTTCAAAGTATCGTGCAGTTCGCTTTTGCAGAAATAGCAGCGGTTAACCGGGTTGGAAGTGTAATTTGGATTTGCCATTTCCTGAGTTTCTACTTCCTGGTGGGCAATCCCAATTTCTGCTGCTTGAATGCGCGCATCTTCTAAATCTTCTGGCAGTAAAGATGGGGAAACTGCCGTCACTGCCAAAGCGCGATCGCCCAACACATCAAAAGCGATTTTTGCCACCAAAGTGCTGTCAATTCCACCGGAGTAGGCAATCAAAGCCCGTTCCATTTGTGCGAAAATATCTTTTAATTGTTCGAGTTTTTCCACTAACATAATTTCAATTTTTGTTACTGCTAAGCTATCGCAATCTAATTTACAGGGTGATTTCTCTTCAACATCTTTAGGGCTTACGCACGATTGTTTAGAAACGAGGTTTTTTTTACGAAAAGACGCGTTGTAGACCGCAGATTCGGTAACAAACCCGGTTTCTGGGCCCCGATGCGTAAGTCCCGATCTTGTGGGGAGGGCAGAAAAGCCCGCCCAAAGGTACTATTTAAATACAGAAGAGCTTATTCGGGATCAATTAAAAGTTTGAGTTTTAGTCGAGATTTCTGAGTGATCGCCTCCTTGATATTTTAGCGTGATAATTTGATAGATATACTCAAACTTTTGAAAGTAGGGCAGGCGCGTTTTAAAATTCCCTACGGGAAAATATGGCGATCGCAATTGACAGCAGCAGCACCACATACAGCAAACCGTAGGCAGCATCTGTAATCAAACCTGCTAAGTAAGGAACTTGTCCGTAAACAGCATCGTTTCTCAAATTGAATCTGGCTAAATCCGGCAAAACCAGATAAAGTCCCATCATCAATTGTTCAAGGCCAGGATTTTTAGTTAACTTGCCCAAAGCCACTAAATCCCGCGTCGAATGTCCCATTAAATAAACGCCAAATGTCAGTAAAGTCGCCAGCAGCGAACTGCTAAAAACCCCAAATAAAATCCCGACACCAGCCATCAGACACAGTTCAAACCACACAAACAACGAAGCGATTAAAATGCTTTCCAAAGGGAAAGGAATGCGGCTCAAACTCAGAATAGCCAGATAGATAACAGTCATTGCTGCTACAAGCACCGCCAGCACCGCCGACAGCCCTAAGTGCTTGCCCACAATTAACTCAGCCCGACTTATCGGCTTAGCAACTAACAGATAAACAGTGCGCTTTTCTATTTCTTTGTTGACCAGTCCGGTAGCCACAAAAACTGTGGCAATCAGACCGAGAATGCTCATAGCAGCCAAACCGACATCTAAGATAATTTTCTTCTCGGTTGTCGCCGCCAATTCCGGTATCAAGCGTACCGAGGCGCCCATCAACAGAGCAAAAATAATAATTAAGTAAAGGATGCGATCGCGAATTACTTCCCAAAATACATTGGTCGCGACTGTCAAGATTCTTCTCAAATTCATCTAGTTATTAACCCGCTGGAAACTTTCGCAATCAATACTTTAATATAAAGAAGAAGGAAGTTCGGCAACGCGCAGTGAAGGGGGAGTTAAGGGATTTAACGGATTGGATGTTGAAGGAAGAAGTCCGAGGTTTGAGGGAAGATTCTCCCCCATCTCCCACTCTCCCCATCTCCGCCTCTCGGGCTCGGATACTCTCCCCATCTCCCCCTCTTCCCCTTTCTTCTGGAACACTCTCCTAACTGCCTGAGACAAGCTCAAACTTGACTGTCCCCCGCCGTTCCATCTTTTTTCTGTCCGGGTTGAGAGCGTTTGATGGCACCGCAGGTTACAGTCGCCCTATTGCCTATCTCGAACACCTCGCAAGATTTGATAAACGAATATGTTTCCGGTCTAAAAACCAGCCCCAGCCAAATTGCCTCCATCTCTAACTGATAGCGGGAATCTCCTTGGACGATCGAAGTTTTGACATCCCACTTCGCATCTTCTGCGACTACCCCAGTTGTTTTTAAGGCTTGATTCCGCAGAAAAAACCGCTCGTTGTCCATATCTATTAACATTTGCTCTACCTGCGCCCACGGTTTTGTGCGGGCTTCATTTTGTAGGTATCCCTCCATTGCATTGAGGATAACAACTCCTCGGGAGCGATTAATAGTTGGCTGTTGAAATGTCACGACATAATCGCTTTGCCTCAAATCCTGGGATAAAACGCTCGGGTACTGTCGTATCCAACCTTGAATTAAAAAGTGAAAAGCAAACCAACAGGAAAACAGCAGGTGAACTAGAGTAATCATCAAAAACTGAGGGCGCACCAACGACCTGATACCTTCCCGTTTTGACTCGCTATTCCAAACCTCTATTGTAGCAAGAACTACTACTGCTATAATTGGGCCGGATATCCATGCTATTTCCTTCCTATCCGACGGCAATCTTACCAGCAACCACAATCCAATTAAAATGCTTGTCACCCACGGACTCAGACTTACTCCTTTAATCACAAAAGGTTGCTGACTGGTCAGCAAACCCATTGAAAGTGTAAAAAATAACCAGCTCATATCAAAAAGCAGAGTTCTCGTCCGCCAGTCAGTGACTGTCGCCACTGTCAGCAAAGCTAAAAAGATGCTGAGCAGTAAAGGAGTCTTCCAGTGGACAACTTTAGGCGGAATCATCGCCTTTTGGATTTTTTTATTGGTTTCCCAAAGGTTGTTTGTCAGTTTAGTGAGTTGCTGAGTGACATCCAAAAATTGCTTCATCATAAATTTCAGTAGACGCTTTGCAAAAACAACACGGTTAAAATAACGACATTGCTAACAGTGTGGGCGATTAAAATTCCCCCAAATTGGGTAGTTACTTGAAAAGTTCTTTTGGGAGCACGGCGGGTGAGGGTTGGCGGTCCTAAAAACTGAGGCTTGGAAGCTTTTTTATTGCCGGAAACCATGTTTTCTATGAATTCTAATCCCTGCCATTTAGCTATAAAAGTTACTGCTAATACTGAGAGTGCTATCAGAGTTATTGGAGCGTAAACATTATCCCCTCTGCCTAATAAAATATAACCGATAAGCTGTTCCCGTAAATCTTTGGTAAGAACGCTTTCAATGCCCAAGAAAACTAACCAGCCCACACAAGTGCAAGAGAGATTGAGGATGGCTGTATATTCAATGCTGGTTTTGGGGCCGAGTTTAAGTAGTTTTTGCAAAAACCACGATTCGATCGCGATCGCCAAAAACATAATTAAAATTTGCACCAAAACAGTCCGAAATGGGAAAACACTCGCAATCATAAGCTTTCAGGTATATCAGCCCGTGTTAAATTTTAATTGTACAGCACAAACGGAATAATCTTAACCGGAGGTTTGAGTACCTGATTGCGTTAGATCGATGCTTAAAAGATTGGGCGTTAGGAATTATCGTATAATCTGTTGAGATCCGCCAAGAGAATGGAAAAATTAAACATTCAAGGCGCGCGATCGAATACCCACCCCGCTACAGACTCAAACAACTGCTGATTATGGTAAGGAATGGCATTGGTATTCGGACAGCCTCATCCCGGTCGGAACGCGCCGCGGGCCAGATTCACGTCTACGACGGCGCTGGTAAAGGCAAGTCTCAGGCAGCTTTGGGAGTAGTGTTGCGGTCGATCGGGCTGGGTATTAATTCTGACTCGCCCACGCGAGTCTTGTTGCTGCGCTTTCTCAAAGGCCCCGGCCGCTCCTACGACGAAGACGGGGCAATAGAAGCCTTGCAACGGGCATTTCCGCACTTGATCGACCAAGTGCGAACCGGCAGAGCCGAATATTTTGGGGCCGAAGCAATCACCCGCTTCGATCGCGCAGAAGCTCAGCGAGGCTGGGATATCGCCAAAGGAGCGATCGCCAGCGAGCTGTATTCCGTGGTGGTACTAGACGAACTAAACCCCCTATTGGACTTGGGTTTGCTGCCAGTTGACGAAGTAGTCCAAACCCTCAAAAACAAACCCGAATATTTAGAAGTAATCGCCACAGGCCGAGCGGCGCCCCAAGCTTTGCTGGATATTGCCGACTTGCACTCAGAAATGAAGCCGCACTATCACCCCGCAGCGGCAGAGCATCATATTTCCGGTATCGAAATATACACGGGAGCGGGGAAAGGCAAGTCTACGAGCGCTTTGGGCAAAGCTTTGCAGGCAATAGGTAGGGGTATCAGTCAAGACCAATCTCACCGGGTGTTAATCGTGCAGTGGCTCAAAGGTGGCACCGGTTATACAGAAGATGCGGCGATCGCAGCTTTGCGGCAAAGCTATCCACAGCTAGTAGACCACCAGCGGTGCGGCCGAGATGCTATAGTTTGGCGGGGGCAACAGCAAGAGCTAGACTGCATAGAAGCAGAACGCGGCTGGGAAATCGCCAAATGTGCGATCGCCAGCGGCTGGTATAAAACGATTATTCTCGACGAACTCAATCCCACAGTAGACTTAGAACTGCTGGCAGTAGAGCCGATCGTAGAAGCCCTGCTACGCAAGCCGCGGGATACAGAAATTATTATCACCGGGCGCTGCCACAAACCCCACGCTTACTTTGACTTGGCAAGCGTACACTCCGAGGTATACTGTCACAAACACTACGGCGATCGGGGCGTAGAACTAAAGCGGGGCGTAGACTTTTAAAGCCCGGAGCGGTACGCAGTTCAATCCGGGCCAGAATTATTAAATGACAGCCCTGCCTGGAAAACCGGAAATTGCCACAAAGCCTTGTTACCAAGTAACAAATCTCCCAATTTCCCTTGTCTTCCCGATCACCCTGATCTGCCTTTTTTAATCTTTAATTTCCTCCCCTGGACGCGATCCCCGACCGCCAATCCAGAATGGAACATTAAGAATATGAGCCGCGTCTTATGGAGCGTGAGCACCTGAGACAGTGCACCAGGATTATTAAAGGGTGAAGACTTTGAAAATAAAAGCTTACAAGCAAAAAGTCCGCGAGGGAGAAAGTCTAGACAGGGTTAAGGCCAGTAGGCTAGACTTGCGGCTGGCAAACAGGTTAAACTACAGCGGAATCCAAACATTCGGTGTTCTAGGCAGTGTCTGTAGTCGCACCAGCGATGACCAACAAGTAGAGGAGTGAAGCTTTATGACAACGTTAGATGACAATCCTAATCAACTAGATTTAAACCTTCCGGGACTAGGCCCGGATACAGTATTCGCCGGAGCCGGGGCGGATTTCGTTAGAACTTCCACCCTGGGCGGCAGCTTAATATTTGGCCAAGCCGATAACGATACTCTAGTTTCAGTTGGCCCGAACGATACCATATACGGGGGCGACGACGAAGACTCAATCAGATCTCAGCGCACTCCGGCTTTGCTGTTTGGCGACGCAGGCTCGGACACCATAGTCGCTGAAGCCCGCGCTACCGTGGCCGGCGGTTTGGGAGAAGACATCCTCCAAGGTACTGTCGAAGCTAACCTGATGTTTGGTAATCAGGGCGCAGATACGATTCTGGGAGGGGCGCAGAGAGGAGATTCCCTCTACGGCGGTAAGGACAATGACGCGATCGGCTTCTTCATCGCAGGCGGTGGGAACAACCTTTCTTTACAGGGTGGCTTGGGTATTGGCTTCGCTGGCAATGAAGGCAGCAACTACTTGCGGGGTGATTTGGGCGACGACTTGGTTGTAGGTATCAATGTAAGAGACACTCTCTTTGGCGGTAGAGGCAACGACACCCTAAGAGGTGTGGCCAGCAACAGCTACCTGTCGGGCGATCTTGACGACGACATCTTAGTCATTACCAACAGTACCCAAAGCAGCCCATTTACTTCCTCCGTCATCACGATCGGCATTGAGAGAACCACCTTGATTGGTGGTGGCGGCAACGATTCTCTCACCGGGGCGATCGGCGAGTTTGGTGCCGGCAGAAACTTCTTTGAGGGCGGCGACGGTAACGACACGATCAACGTTTTTGCCACTTCTGATACTGCGTTGGGAGGTGCAGGCGACGACTTCATCGTGTCGGCGTCGGTGCCGAATGTAATTTCGAGCGTAGGCGCCTCCAGTGTATTTCCAGGCTTCGCGGGTCGCAACTTGCTCGACGGCGGAGTGGGCAATGACACGATCGTCGCTGCCTTCTCCAGCGATACGATGATTGGCGGTGAAGGCAACGACAGCCTGAGCGGTACCTTTACTAATGCAGCCGGTGGAGATGGCAACGATACTATCAATGCTACCAGGGCCATTTTTGCTGGTACTGGTACTGCTTTGATTACTCTCGAAGGCGCGCTGGGCAACGATCTGTTAATTGGCTACACCAATCCTGCTCCTACTCCTAGCAGCAACTTCACCGTCACCAACCTCATGAACGGTGGCGAGGGAAGTGACACCATCATCTTTGGCAGCGAGCGCGATCGCGTGATCGGCAACTTTGCGGGTAACGACTTCATCTCCTACGCTAGCAGCGTCACCTTTAGCGGCACAGTAGCCAACTTGATTACCGATACCTTAGGCAGCAACTTCATTACTGGTGGCAACGGCACTGATGTCATAACTACTGGTAGCGGGGATGACATACTGTTCGGTGACTCATCCAATGCTACCGACTCCCTCGCTGGGGACGATACCTTAAATGCCGGTGCCGGAAACGACACGATGCTGGGCGGGTTTGGAAACGACTATTTGATCGGCGGTGACGGTAACGACTCTCTCGGCGGCGGGCCGGGTGCTGACACCCTGATTGGCGGCTCGGGTAATGACAGCTTCTACTACAACAACTTCGGCGAGGGCGCCGTGGGTACTAACCCAGACCAAATCGGCGATTTTACGATCGGCCAAGACAAGTTTATCTTCCAAATCAATGGCTCCAACGGCTTCCCCAACTTGAGGGGAGTGCAAAATACGAATCGACTTTCTTCGCAGGCGTTCTTGGCGGTTGAGAGTGGGCAGTACACAAGCAGTTTTGGTCCAGCCGGGGCGGCCGGGGCAGAGCCGTTCGTCTTTTATGAAAATTCAACTGGACGACTAGGATTTGACTCTAACGGTTTTAGTACTGCTGACGGAGTAGTTACGCTGGCAATTCTGAATGGCAGACCGGGCATTACGGCTGCTGACATTACCCTGATTTAATTTGGGTAAAAGTGGGTGGGGTCGATTCTGAAACATCGCCGTACCAACTCCAAAAACTAATTGTGCTATGTTTCGAGCTGGGGATATCAATCCCTGGCTTTTTTGTGGGCATTAGCATGGGGCAATTTTAGATTTTACATTTTAGATTTTAGATTGGTAATTTTAATCGAAAATCGAATGGGGTATGGAACGGGTTCACCGGTGAATTTGGCCACGACCCAATAATCTTTAGAACTGACGCATCAGAACCAAAGAAACCAAGTTTTTCACTCCTAGTTAAAAGCCGGGATGCAGTATTTCGGTAAAAACCCGGTTTCTGCCTCCAAGACTAAGCTTGATAAACCCGCCCCCAGCCCAGTCAAAAAGTGAGGTACAAATAAGGAAAACAATTAAAGCCCTTGATATTGTTGCTTTAACAGAAGATTTAGAAGCAAGCCATTTTGTAAAAAAAATAAATCATTAAATTATAGCAACCGTCAAGGCGGTTAGGACATAGAAGGTGGGTTGAGGCTCACGTTCGCTCTTTAGGAAACAGAGACGGACTCGCTTGAGTGTGAGGGTGGTTACCCAGAGTCCACGATGGCGTGCGATCGGGCGGGCGATCAAGTTGGCTGCATTAACGTCGCGAGGGTTAGGGGCGATCGAGAGCAAGAGTCCGCGAGGTTGGCACTGGCATCACTTGTCGCCACCAGTTCCGCAAGATCATCCTCAATTGAACAGACAAGACATCAAAAAATTGCTAATTTTGTAGTCGAGATTTCTGTGTTGCGATCGCCCCCCATGCCCAAACCCTATAGTTACGACCTGCGAAAAAAAGTGATCGAAGCCATTGAGCAAGATGGTATGAAGATTAGTGTTGTCAGCCAACTGTTCAATATCAGTCGGAACACCATTGACTTATGGTTGAAGCGACAAGCTGAAACAGGAGACTACCAAGCTCTGCCGGCATCAACCTCCCGGCAATAACAATAAGATTGCGGACTGGGAGAAATTCCGTGATTTCGCCAAGATTCATGGGGATAAAACGCAAGTAGAAATGGCTAAACTTTGGTCAGGGCAGATTAGCGCTCGCACTATTTCACGGGCTTTGCAGAAAATTGGCTTTACGCGAAAAAAAAGACCTATGGCTATCGTGAAAGAGATGAAGAGAAACGACAGGCATTTATAGCGCATTTGTCAACAGTGTGTCCATCAAAGATTGTATACCTTGATGAATCACCGGATGGATAACCGAGACGAGTATAGTTATGGTTGGAATCAAAGAGGACAACGTTTTCATGCTCTCAAATCAGGGCGACGAGATGGGCGGGTGAACATGATTGCTGCCCTATGCAACCAAAAACTAATCGCTCCTTTTACTGTTGAAGGAGCTTGCAATCGAACGGTATTTGAAACGAAAGTTGGAAACTTGTTTACTTCCAACTGTTCAACCAGGACAGATTGTCATCATGGATAATGCCACGTTTCATAAAGGCGGTCGGATATCGCAACTGATTGAAGGTACAGGTTGTCAATTGCTATACTTACCTCCCTATTCTCCTGACCTAAACAAAATTGAACAGTGCTGGTCTTGGTTAAAAAGTCGCATCCGCAAACAGCTCGATCAGTTTAATTGTTTGCGCGATGCGACCCTTGGATGTCTTGCGTCTTGCGTCCTAACCGCCTTGGCGGTTGCTATACATAAAGGACAAGTAGGAACAGTTGTGATGGAATTTGATGGCAGTGCTTTGGAGGTATAAATTTTTCATCTACATGGCACAACTTATGCAAGGGAGACAATTCCCGCCACAATGTTAATGCTTTTACATTATGAATTAGTAGAATCTGTAGGGGCGGTTCGCCGATGAATTTTGGCACGCACCAATAATCTTTATCAGGACTTACGCACGGGGACTAAAGAAACCGGGTTTTTTCACCAAGATTAAGGGTGTGAAACAAATATTTTGGTTGAAAAACCCGGTTTCTGAACACAGTTCTGTTAAGCCCGATCCCCCCTAGCCCCACCCTCCGCAGCCCACCCCCTACTCCTCCAAGGGGGGAATGAAGGGGGGACAAGAACTTAGTCAAAGTCGCCCTTATTAATGGGAATTTAGGGCGATTTCCGAGGAATAAACAGTTTTAACCCAAGCGTATTGCTTTATAGTCAGCGCTGGACGCACTCCGGCAAAGAAACCGGGTTTTTTACCGAATCTGCTGGCTGCAACGCGTCTTTTCGTCCATCAAACGCGGTTTCTGGGTTCCAATGCGTCCAGGACTATAATCTCGGAAAAATATCTATAAAAAAAACCAGCAAACGATATGTTTGCTGGATTGAGTAGGCAGGAAACTTGTAGCAAATACTGTTACTAAGCGGGTGCATCTCACTTTTGCAAATATATGAAAAAAGCGCCAAAATGAAAAAGCTAGTAAAACTGTGAAAAAAGATG
>NZ_JAUBRM010000143.1:0-10575 GCF_036701905.1 Microcoleus sp. MON2_D5 | reverse complement strand
TTTTTTCACAGTTTTACTAGCTTTTTCATTTTGGCGCTTTTTTCATATATTTGCAAAAGTGAGATGCACCCGAAAGTCCTCTGAAGAGGACTGTTAAATTCATTAGTCCTCTTTAGAGGACTTGCGCTGTGAGGCGGGGATTGAAATCCCCGCCGGAATGTGTGTCAGACGTGTTTGTTAACACCATCAAACACCACAAATCAATGCAAACCCTGACAAATAAACCCCGCCCAATAACTCAAATCATCAAAAGGATTTGACAGAGTGTAAATATTTTCTTTCAAACTTTCATATCCTTTCTTCTGTTTCTGAATCTGATTCTCTTGCTTCGTTATTTTCTTCAAGTCCGCCCCCAACTTATTAAACTTATCCGTCTCCTTGTGGTAGGATTTCTGCCGCAATTTTAACTTGTGTTTTTCCTTTTGAACCACAGCCAATTTTGACTTTAAATCCCCAATAATTCTCTGAAGCAACGGATCGATTTGCGGTTGATAAAGCTCTTTCTACTCCGCACCCGAAATTTTCCGCAACCTCACCTGTGCCCGTCGCAAAGCCTCTGGACGACTCAAACCTTCCCGACGATACTGATAGTAAAAAATCGAAAACAGCGAAGTAGCAAAATCATCCACCGCCCACAAAGTGCTGACCACACTCCGCGCCCCCGCACACAAAAAACCCGTTCCCAAACTAAGAAGATTATCCGTAATTTCCGTACCTCCTAAATTAGTTTCGCAGCAGGACATAAACACATCGGATAACTGCGGCAAGCGCCAACCAGGTGTCATCAATTCCCCTAACGTGATAGTCCCGTCTCCTAAAAACAATCGCGATTCTAAAGGATTGTCCAAACGCGAAACGGCGTGGTGGCTGGAGTGGATTACATTCACATTTTGGGCGAGGTTTCGATAGGCTGCGACTGTTGCTTCTTGACTTCCTTTTAAGCGCTCAGGTTGGGTCACAATTTCGGCAATTTGTTCGCACTCAAAAGGAGTGAAGTACAAATCATCAGTAGCATTTTCCACAATCCCGTATTTGGGCGATTCGATGGTTGGGCGTTGATTGCAATACTCCAAGATTCGGCAACTGGGCACGTAACGAATCAGGATTTTGTCACCAAGGAACACCCTTCGTAGGGGCGGTGCCCCCGTGCCCGCCCTCGGTTGGGGAGATTCTATCGGCAATGCCGCCAGCGGAATCTGATGCAAATACAAATGCGGAATCACAATCAATTCCTCAATCCCATCCAAACAATTACCAATTAACTCATCAACTTTCAACCGCTGCGACAACTGAGACAAAAACTCACCCATCCCCTGTTGCCAAATTTTCGGATGCAGCAAATAAGGCGACAACCACCTCTCGCGAATCCACTTCTGAAAAGTTGCCAAACCCTCTCCATGACAAGTATGAATCTGGGGCGCTTTATCCTTGTAAATCACAAAAACATGAGTGTCATCATCCGTAGTATAAAAACAGAGAATCGCCGTCTTTGAATTGTCGAGGAGTTGCTGCATCGCCGCAAACTGCATCGGATCGACTTGAACTTGTCCAGCTAAAACAGGATCTAAACTGCGAATATTTTCCCAGATTTGCTGTTTTTCCCTTTCCAATTTTTGAATCTTCTCCGTGTAAGCAGACAAATCTGCCCGACTGCGCGACTGACTCCCCACACCGACTAATTCTTTATTGCCTTCAGAAGGTTTGCGGAGTTGTTCAACTTCTGCGTCAATTTCCCGCTGCTTCGCCTCAAATTCCTGCAAATACTTTTGCACGGCGGGTGGAATTTCGCTGCTAGCATACAAGTCATTGCTGTGCATTAAATCGACTAACCGCTGAGCACGGGTTCGGTCGCAATATTCTATGGCTTTTTCGAGTTGGTTGCTGTTGACGCAAGCTTGAATTGCCTTTTCGTAAACATCGATCGATTCTGCTAAAATCTGCTGGCGGATATCGTCGGAAGTTGCCCAACTTCTGCTTTTTTCTACTGCTTTAATAGCTTTCTCGAATCCTTCTAGGGCGATGTCCCAAAAACCAGCAGTGAAAGCGGTATTGCCGAGGTTTCTACCTGATTGCAAGCACTTTAAAGGGAAAGCAGTAGGAGTGCAAATTTCTAATGCTAAGCGAAAACAGGCGATCGCCTCTTCTATATTCGCCGCCATGACTCCTTCTATTCTATCCCTATAGGCAGCCCCCAAATTGTTTTGAGTCCCTGCCCAATTTTCGGGATAAGCCTCGGGGGTATAGACTTTTAATGCTTCCCGATAACAAGCGATCGCCTCTTCTATATTCGCCGCCATGACTCCTTCTATTCTGTTACTATAGGCACCCCCCAAATTATGTTGAGTCATTGCCCAATATTCGGGATAATTATCAGGGGTATAGACTTTTAAAGCCTCGCGATAACAGGCGATCGCCTCTTCTATATTCGCCGCCCTGACTCCTTCTATTCTGTTACTATAGGCAGGCCCCAAATTGTTTTGAGTCGCTGCCCACTTTTCGGGATAAGCCTCACGGGTATAGACTTTTAAAGCTTCTCGATAACAGGCGATCGCCTCTTCTATATTCGCCGCCCTGACTCCTTCTATTCTGCCTTGATAGGCATTCCCCAAACCATTTTGAGCCGTTGCCCACTTTTCGGGATAATTCTCGCGGGTATAGACTTTTAAAGCTTCCCGATAACAGGCGATCGCCTGTTCTATATTCGCCGCCCTGACTCCTTCTATTCTGCCTTGATAGGCATTCCCCAAACCATTTTGAGTCATTGCCCACTTTTCGGGATAAGCCTCGCGGGTATAGACTTTTAAAGCTTCCCGATAACAGGCGATCGCCTCTTCTATTATATTCGCCGCCCTGACTCCTTCTATTTTGCCACTATAGGCATTCCCCAAATTGTTTTGAGTCATTGCCCAATTTTCGGGATAATGCTCGCGGGTATAGACTTTTAAATCTTCCCGATAACAGGCGATCGCCTGTTCTATATTCGCCGCCCTGACTCCTTCTATTCTGTCACTATAGGCAGCCCCCAAATTGTTTTGAGTCCCTGCCCAATCTTCGGGATAAGCCTCGCGGGTACGGACTTTTAAAGCTTCCCGATAACAGGCGATCGCCTGTTCTATATTCGCCGCCCTGACTCCTTCTATTCTCTCACTATAGGCAGTCCCCAAATTATTTTGAGTCATGGCCCAATTTTCTGGATAAGCCTCGCGGGTATAGACTTTTAAAGCTTCTCGATAACAGGCGATCGCCTCTTCTATATTCGCCGCCGTGGCTCCTTCTATTCTCTCACTATAGGCAGTCCCCAAATTGTTTTGAGTCATTGCCCAATTTTCGGGATAATTCTCAAGGGTATACACTATTAAAGCTTCCCGATAACAGGCGATCGCCTCTTCTATATTCGCCGCCCTGACTCCTTCTATTCTGTCACTATAGGCAGTCCCCAAATTGTTTTGACCCATTGCCCATTGTTCGGGATAATCCTCGCGGGTATAGACTTCTGATGCTGCACTATAACAAGCAATGCCTATTTCTAAATTCCATGCCCGCCGCCCCAGGGGAAAGTCCTTAATTAAGCTGCCAAAATTGCCAATATCGGCTGCAATGGATGCAGCTTCTTCTGAGGTAACTTTTGTGAATGCGGATGTAGCCCAAGCTTGTAAGATTCGAGCAAAATTTAAATTCAATTTGTCGAAATTTTGCTGTAAAATACGATATACGACTTGAGGATATCCGCCACTGTCTGACGTTGCTTGCAACACCTCCATCAAGAAAGAAAAATACTCTTCTGGAGTTGCTGTACTGCCGACAAAGTTTGCCAATTGTGCCGCTAGATTCTGCAACCAAGCTGCCTTGGAGTTGCCCTCTGCCGCCATCTTCTCCGCTTCCGCTACCATGACTTGCACAAAATTGGCATCAACTAAGTCTCGATTGGCGTTGAGAATATCATTTACTGTACCGCTAGGGCACTCAAGCAGGGCTTGAATCACTTGGGGATAGGCGGCGATGCGTTGTTCGTCCATTAGAGTTTACCTTTCATTCTGTATATATATCTATCGTCAATGTGGGGGATAATTATGCAGATTCCTGAAAAATTCTAGATATTTGTCTTGGGAATGTTGTAGCGGCGGGTTCACCAACCATCAGCACCAAAAACAAACAATCTCAAAAACCCGCCCCCACCCAACGAGAAATCTCATGTACATCCTTCCCATTTTGTAGACGCGGGTTCACCAACCCTAATCGCCAACAACAAACAATCTGACGAACCCGCCCCCACCCCATGCAAAAAACCCAAAAACGCAATATTTTAATTGTTTTTTTGTATTGATGGCGGGGGTGGGGCGGGTTTTTTAGATTGTTGATTTTTATCAGATATGGTTAGTGAACCCGCCCCTACAAGTCATGAAAATTTATCCAGATTTATGGGAGATTGCCGATTTATGACAAGCCCAAATCATCACCATCTCCCCAAATCTCAGCTAATTTCTCCAACAAATCTTCAGCAATCAGATTCAGTTCCGCTTTGACATCCTCGTCAATATCTGAAGCTTTCTCAACAGGTGAAGATTGATCGCGAGAGAAAGATATATCTCTATTTCCCAAACCTCCACTGCTAGAACCACTTCCCGCTAAAGCCTTCCCTCCTTCATATCCCCAGTCAGATTTCTCACTACTGTGCAAAACTTTATTCAAAATTGCCACAATTTCAGAAATAGATTTGTTTTGCAATTTATCCCGAACTTGTGCTTGTACGGGGTCATCTTCTTCCAAATCAGATAGCAACTCCTCAATTTCACCTTGCAACAGCGGAATTGCCAACTCAATCCGATCCAAATAATCCCACAATTCCTCAACAGGTTTGAGATTAGTTAGAGAAATTTCTTCAGTTTCCTCCAGAATTTCCACAGCCGGAATAAATCCCAAAAGTTTCACCTTATCGAAAGGTTCGGCAAACCCAACAGCGATATAAGCAATGCGATTTTCCCGCACTTCCGGCAGAGAAATCGCCGATTCTCCGAGCTGAACCGGACAGCATTCTATCTTGCCAATCCCCGGCAAAACCAAATCGCCGACATCCAAAACCGCCCGCATTGCTGGATTCCAACTATCACCGCCATCAATATCGGTTTCCATTTCCATCCATTCCAAGAAATAGTTAACCGCCCAAACCGCCAGGGTATTGAAATAAACCCGCTTGCCTTTTTGCGGATTAGCTTGCTCTGAAGCAAATTGCAGAGCCAAATTGCGGGCAGTTTGCTCCAGAGGAATTTCTAACAAATAAGTATCTCTGCTATTCACCATTATTCCTCGGGTTGATATCCAAACTTAAGTGCAATCTCTTTGACGAGAGCCAAACCTGTTCTTTTCCAGTGAGAGTTGAGAGTTTGATAGTCAATGTTTAACTCTGTGGCAATTTTCGACAATTTATCTGGAGGGTCTTGCAACAGCAACCGCAGTGCGAGTACGTGAGAATTGGCATCCGGTCGAGGGCGGCGATTTTCGGGATTATTCGGCTTCTTCTTATCTATTTTTTCATTGGGATAACTGTTTCGCAGTTCTCCCGTCGGATCGTCTTCAATACACTGCCATAGTTGGCGGCCGATGCGCTGCTTATTTTGAGTTTGTTCTCTCTCGATGAGTTGCTCAATCCCATTTTTCGTGGTATGGTCTATCGGTTCTTGAGCCTCAAATTTTTCACCTCGGTTGCTCGCAATCGGAGCATCAAAACTAAGAGTAAAAATCTGTTGCTGCATCCGGCGATATTGGTCATAGACTTTGTTCTTGAGAGTTTTATTGAACCGCTGAACCACTCGGGTTCGCAACACATCAGCAGCGAGATTGTCGAGGTCAATTCCCCTCAAAAATGCCGAAAGCGTTTTGAGAAAACCGCAATAAGCTTCCTGCATCATTTCCTCTAAATCAATATTAGGATAAGGATGCTTGCGAATTCCGGGCAAATCGGGAATGAGTTGGCACAATTGATTTTTGACTCTTTCTTGTTCCTTACTACCCTCTTGCGAGTCTTTCAAGAGTTGGAGAAGTTGGCGTAACTGTTCGTCGGTGTTCACAGGCACGTTCGGATGACATCGAGATAATTCAATTATCCCAGGGAAAATAGCGCTGTAACGTGCCAGCAATAACAAAGTCAACGAAATCGGTTTTAGTTCCCAACCCCTAGGTGGAAGCAACAAGTTGAAACTTGCCACTACAGGAACTAAACCTGCTAAGGCTTCGACGGGGGTATAATGTCTCGTCATAGTCCAGTTTTTGCGTGTTGATACTCTGATATCGCAGCTTTTGGCGGCTTTATGCAGAATAGAGCAAAAATTTTTCGTAAAGGCAATGCGATAAGGACTTCAGTCCTTACTACGAAATTAATCCGGTGTAAAATTAACAATTATAGGGACTTCTCCATTGCGCTTTTGAAGAGATGTCGCAGGAGTCACGCACTTTATGCAAATTCCCAAAAATAAATCATATCAAACCCTATTGATAGCAAAGGATTTGATATGAAGCGAATTCTATTAGCCCGGATTTGGTATAACGCAGTTTCTACAATTTGTCGATCGACCTTTTGGCTTTATCTGCCAGATTTCTCACCGCATTTTTAGCATCTTCTGCTGCGTGGCGGGCGGCAGCTTCGGCTTGTTTAGCTTTGCCTTCAACCTGGTCTTTTCTGTTGCCGGTGATATTACCGAAAATTTCCTGAGCTTTGCCTTCTAAATTTTTGCCGATCGCCTTTGCTCTGTCTTCTGCACTCATAATAAGCTCCGTTTGGCAAGTTCCTTTAGTAACATTGTAAAATCAACTCCCCTGCAATTGCCTTTAACTTCATATTAATTTATATTCTGCTTGACCTCGGTCTTCTTCTGATGACTTACTGCGTGCAAATCCCTCCCTCAAAAAGCGAAGGATTCCTTTTTTTTACAAATGTATACGTCAGCAATATTCGTCCTAAAAAACTATTTCAAACTCGCCGCAGCAACTTTAATCGGTTCGAGCAATTCTAAGGGCAAATGCAGCATATTCAATTGGGTGCTATCTGCTGCTTTCCGTTCCGGATCGGGGCCGTGATAATCGCTGCCACCAGTTGCCAGCAAACCGTAATGAAGACACAAATCTTTCAACTTTTGGATTTGGCTGGAACTGTGGCTGGGATGGTATACTTCAACTCCCATTAAACCAGCCTCTACTAATTCTTTTAAGACTTCCTCAACAGCGCCGCCGCGAAATAAATAAGGGTGAGCCCAAACTGGTACTGCGCCACAACTTTTCAGTAAATCAATGCCTTCGACGATCGAGAATTTCTCGTAATGAACATAAGCCGGGCCGTCATCTCCCAGCCAGCGATCGAATGCTTCCCGCGATGATTTGGCATGACCTGCTTTTACCAGCGCAGAGGCAATGTGAGGCCGTCCCGGTGCCATTCCTGGGGATGTTTTTGGCAGTTCGATCGCGTATCCCATTGCTGCTAATTTTTCGACCATTTCCTGCGATCGGCGAAACCTTCCTTCCAGGCGATCGTTCAAAGGAACTCGCAACTTATTTGCATCGGGATAAAAACCTAAAATGTGCAGCGATCGGCCGTTGTGAACGGTGCTGAGTTCGAGTCCGGGGACTATTTCGATACCGTGCAAAGCAGCGGCGGCGAAGGCTTCATCCCAACCCGACATCGTATCGTGATCCGTGACGGCCAAGGCGCGAACCCCCGAGGACGCGGCCGCGGCTACCAATGCGGCAGGGGTGAGAGTGCCGTCGGAATAAGTAGTGTGACAGTGGAGCTCAAGCATTTTTTCTGGTAAGTTAAAGTCTGTAAAACCTGCAATTATTTCCCTCACTCAGGTGAGATATATCTTCATACTATTTTAGATTTTAGATTTTAGATTGGTAATGAGTGATACTATAAGGGCTCCGAGCTTGTCTACAGTTGCATTTTTTTCGGAACAGGTTTCACTGTCAGCAACATTTTTTCCTCGTTATTTGTAATAACTTGTTGCGCCTTTAATTGGTACATTTATGCTTATTAAAACTCTGCATGACATGGGTATTCAGCCCGCCTTTTCAGTTGAATTTAGATGCAGAACACCTTAACTATTTCTTGATTTCTCGCATTGGGTGAATGACACCCTCTGGCAATTTGGGAGGAACCGGCGATATTTCAATACTTTGTATGTTGTGAACTGGGATAACTACCAGTTTATCTGCCAATTCGAGAATTATCGGGTCTGCAGTCAACATTTTGTGCAGGCGAGTGCCTAAAGTTGCTTGCTCTCCTACTGTTCCCTCTGGCGCAATGAACTGGAAGTGTTGCTGTTTGCCGTTGGTATAGTGGATTGTCAGATCGATAACTCTTTCTTTGTTGGTTGCTTGCATAATTTTTTTCCCTAACAGTCGATCGGGACTTCACAAAATTAACAATAAATCAAAACTGGCGATCGCACCACGATTGGAAAGCTCGTTGCAAAGCTTTTGACCAAACCAGGCTGTCGGTACGAAAGTCCGGTTACTGCTAATTTTATCACAAAAACTGTACTGAAAGTTGCCAACTTACCCAGTATAGAATTACCAGTTGCACTGTCTTCGCTCCCCAATGCGCGAGATCCTTCGCCAGCAATATTTGGTCGATCGGGCTTTCTTGTATGCCACTTGGCAAAGTGGCTCTATTTAGCCTGTCTAGCGACTTTACTCAAAGCGGTCTCAAGTCATACAGCAGAGGCATTTGAGCGCTTTGGGTGTCAAGGTTTTTCGAGGTGGCAACTGTGGAGGTTAGGATAGTGGCATTCTGCTGTCACTGACCTAGAGGATTTTTTTATAAATTAATAACATAACATTCAGGTACAGCTTATGAAATCCACACTTTGTTTTCCAGAAACTTCTCTTTACTCTAACGCAGTCACTGTTAATAATAATGTTATTGACTCTTGTATCCTTGCAGCTTGGATTGACTTAGTAGGAGGAGATTTCGAGAGCTTGGGAGGAGATGATTGGCTTCCCTTGTGCGGCGACATTGATGACGGCGAAATTTATCGGGAATGGTTTTTGTGGCAAGACAGCGAAGTGACTCAAGAATGGGAAGCTTACGATCCCATTACTAACTATCGAGTTGTGGCCTCAAGCCGAGAAATGATGATTTCTAAAATCAACCAAATAGAAGATGCCAGAAAAATTTAGTGACTCGGGAGAATGTTAAATTTTGGTTTGCCACTTTAATAATAATTCGGTCAACAAACCCGGTTTCTCTCAAGCATTAAAGAAACCGGGTTTTTACGACCCAAACTCTAGGGTTTGGTTGAGTTTCACGGGTCCAACCTAATAATTTAGGTCGCTACTGCTTTTTGTTTTTCTCGTTCTAATTTGCGCTGCTTCAAGGCTGCCAGATTTTGTTTAATCGTGTCGAGGGCAAATCCAGCCCCCTGCTGTTGGTATAATTCGCTGGCACGGATCAAATCTGCAACGGCCTCCTCATCCGATCGCAAATTTGCACAAGCTAAGCCGCGATTGTGGTAAGCTTCTGCTAAAGTTGAAACTTTTTCTAAAGCGCTGGTAAATTTATCTTTTGCTTTCCGGTACTTTCCTGACTGATAAGCCTCAATTCCTTGTTGAAAATAAACGGAAGCTTTACTGCCGCTGTCGGTATCGGGAAATTCTGGGTAAGTTAAAATTGGTTCTTTAAAGAGTACAGAAATGCTGCCCTTGCCGAAGTAAGCCCAAGTCATTGTTCCCAACCCAATCCCCAGCACGAGGGCAATAATGACAGACAGAGCAATAAAATTGGTGAGTTCCATAGAGCAATATTTGTTGTATTATAATATGATAAGATAATTTCTAACTTCTGGAACAATGGCTGCGCGGATTGACCTCAACTGGAAAGGGTTTTTCGGATCGCTAGCTTTAGTATTGTCGATCGGCTTAATGATTGCAACGGCAAGTTCTGACGCAGCAACTAACGCGCAAACTCAAGCAGGGTGGCAATTGTTGCAGCGGGGGGAGACGGGGTTGGTGGTAGCAATGCGACACGCGATCGCCCCAGGTACAGGAGATCCTGCTAACTTTAAGTTGGGTGACTGTTCCACCCAGCGCAATTTATCAGCACAGGGAAGAACCCAAGCCAAGCAAATTGGAGCAGAATTTCGCAACCGCAACATCAAAGTTGCCAGAGTTTTATCCAGTCAGTGGTGTAGGTGTTTGGAAACAGCAAAACTGATAAATATAGGCCAAGTCGAACCGTTCCCAGCGCTGAACTCGTTCTTTAGCGACAGCAGCACAGAAGCCAGACAAACAGCGACAATCCGCAAATTAATTGTTGACAACCGCAACACTAAAGGCGCGGTTATTATGGTAACTCATCAAGTAAATATTACCGCTATCACTGATATTGTACCGCAAAGCGGCGAAGCTGTGATTCTCAAAAGCGATCGACAAGGTAAAATCGAAATAGTCGGACGAATTGGAGGATTTTAAATAGATATAGCAATCCTAATTGATTTGTGAACACCCATGGGATAAAATATAAAAAGCATAATAAACAGAGAATTGCCAAAATGGATAGCCCGGTACTCGATCGCAAAAAGCAAGAGT
>NZ_JAUBRM010000142.1:0-10656 GCF_036701905.1 Microcoleus sp. MON2_D5 | reverse complement strand
CTATCCCATGTGGGTGGCTGCTATCGGTGGCAAGATGGGTGAATCAACCTCTAACGGCTTTGTGCTATCAGACCCAAATATCCAAGTCTTTGAGAAAAAACCGAAGGAGCCTAAACCTGAAGCAGAGCAGTGAGGGAGGTTTGAGTAGCAATTGTGCAGACACTTGCGGACAGGGTTGGAAGCCTCGCTTAGCAAAGATTTAAGCTAAATCAGTTAGCAAGCCAATTTGGGGTAAATGGCTTGTTAGCCGCTCCAACCTCCGAGCGCAAATTTTAACTAAAGCGTGTACACAAAAATAATGCGCCCTTATGAATTGGGAATCTTAGGTGTCAAGGGGCTTGATTTTTACCCCATCTGAAACTCTGCTGATTGCTCATATTGCTTCTGCTGTTGTGACAACTTGCTAGCAACAGGGGCATCAATTTTTCTCCTTCCACTCACATAAAACTTTTTTCGTGTGATTTGTCTACTAACATTTAATCTTTGTTACTTAAAGTCTCAAAGAATTTGCAAGACTAAAGGCAATAACCAATCCTTACTAACCAACCGTGTTTTCTTTTTCACTTTCGTATTGAGCTGGTAATGCGACTCTGCCATGAAAAGAATAATATCGTCTAGAAAAATGTTCCAGATAGGGACTACATAAAATTGCTCGTCGTAGTGCCATACCACTATTGAGTTGATAATATAAAGCTGCTGCATTTATTGCAAAAACTTTTTTAAAATCAGCCGTAAGCTCTGGTAAACCTTTCTGTTGCAACTCATAGTCAGTATGTATTTTTTGAAAGAAATAAAATCTTTCGTGGCGTTGACTAGAAACCAATCCCCATTCCTTACTATTCATATTATCAGCGTTGTTTCTAACTTCCTCTGCTGTATTAACTTCACATAAAATTACAGAATTTAAAAATTTGGAAGGAGTATTATGCTTTTTGTCCGTCCTAGCTTTATAATCCCAATCTAAGTCGCAGTCTTGGGTGACCACAATTGCGTAAGGATGAATTATTGGGATAGTAAGAAGAGAGATATCTGGCTGATCCGGTGACTGAGCCATCGGCTCAACATTATACTGAGTCACGTTTGTTAATATTTCTCCCTGTCTTAGAGAAGTATTTCTATGTGAAGGCTGGTAGATAGCTTGCTCTGTCATGGTGTCATTACTGGAAAAAGCTATAGTTCTAAGATTCTAAAACAATTGATGGTCTCACTTGAGCAGGCATTAATTTAGCTTTAATACTACTAGGTGAAATAACAGGTAGTTTTGCTTGAGGAATACGATTAGAATAAAAGGCTGCAATCCCTTTAAGGTCTTCAGCAGCCTCTTCTAGACCATCTTGTGGTAAAGATTGGAGAATTTCTAGACATTTTAACAGTGCAAGTAAATTATTTATTGGCACATTGTTCCAGTCAGTGCTGAAAGACAGAGATGTGCCAGACATCGTTACGCTCGTAGGAAGTTCTACCACAATAGTTTTGCCCGACATTGTTACGCTCGTAGGAAGTTCTACCACAATAGTTTTGTCACTTTCCCCATGACAAGCAATTTTGTGTATAACCATGCTGGTTGAAGCTTGATTATTCCTCTGTTTTATCGATGAGTTGGGGCTGTAGGGCATTGTGGAGGGTCTCTGTGATACTCCATCTAAAGAGCTTCCACGCTGATTTGTTGAATTGACTGAGTATGTTCCAAACATTTTCATCCCTCGCTAGCTTTTCTTCAGTATAAAAATCCGCATCTAGTAAATAAGCAGGTTCGCTGTTACCTGCTTCTGCTTCAGTTACCATAACAAGTGCCTGGTTAAAAGTAACTTGACAGATATCAGTTTGTAAGAGCAAACTTTTCTGCATAGATTGCACTAATGGTTCTAGCTCTGGATTGTATAATTCTGAAGCAATTTGATTTGTAATTAAATCTGCCCATTTTTTATCTTTAAGTCCTAATTGTGAGCGAATAATTAAATTTTGGTACTGAAGTCCAACCCTTGTATAAAATGATGGCTGGTATATTCGTTCAAAAATTTCTACAACTTCCCTAAAACGTTGAATAAATAGCTCATACCTGTCGTATGCTGACGACATTAAAGTAATAAATTCTTTAGTAACAAGTATTTGCCACTTTTTATCTTCTGAATGAAAACTATACCAAACCTCGCTCAAAGTGGGAAGACCAACTTGGGGCATCGCTTGTTGAATTGCTTGGTGAACTTCGACTGAAAATGGCTGTCTAGTTGCCTCAAAAAGTGGATACTTAAATCTAATCTCATCTTGAAACTCAACAGGCTCTTGATGAGAAATTTTAAGGATGGGTGGAAAACGCAATTGACACGCAACCCTTATAAGAGGATTGCGCTTGTAAATTACATGACTGGACTCAGGTAAGTGCATTAGGTTGTTCTTTCCAGGCAAGAATCGCTATTCTAATTATAACTTACATTATTATGTCGTTAGTATACTTTAAATATCCTTATATAACTTGTAATTGATTAATGGTTACTGATGGCGGTCATTTAACTATCTTATAGGACAGCGCAAATTAGTAAAAGTATGACACAAAAGTTCTCGCGGAAAGTTGATTTTTGCACCAACTTTCTCAGCTTCTTGACTTTTGGTAGAAAATACAGCTAGTGGCAAATTTACTACCCGTACAGAACAAGGTAGAACCCTAGAACGCTGGCTAGAGCTCTAAAACTGTGTGGGCGCGATTTTACAAAGCGCGCCTCTTTTTATTTGATAGAAAAATTAAAAGAGACTTTTATACAAAGATGTCGGAGGCGATTGCCTGCTAGGCAAGAAGGGATTGCACTCTGTCCATTCACTTTCTCCGGCAACTGCCATAAATAATATCTGACCACATAATTTTATCACTTCCAAATTGCTCTCTTTAAAGTAGGTCGCTTATCGATTTATAGAAATGGTGGTTTCTTGACGTAGCCATACCAGTTTCAAGTCCTAGGTGGGAAAAGTGTGATATCCCCGCCTATAACAAGGTTTTGGAGTGCGTGGGAAAATTTGACTATCCCCGCCTAGAACAAGGTTTTGGAGTAAGTGGGAAAATAGGCTTTTTCCCCATCTAACCTTGGGCGGGATTTTTTCGATGGCTGCTACAGCTTCAGCTAAAGTGGCAAAATTTCCGTTCGGCCGTCGGAAAAATAGCCGCAAGCCTCCCCGGCTGAGGGGGCAAAGATTCGGCAATAAGCAGACAATCATTGTGTCACGCGCTTGAAGTCGCTAGACAGATACTAGACAAATGTAAGACTAAGTTACCTAATAGTTACCTGTAAGTTTGGGTAACTAGCAGAACTTAATCACTGTGTCAGGCGATTGAAGCTGTTAGACAAATGTAAGACGATGTTAGACGAATGTAAGACAGTGCTAGACAAATGTAAGACGGTGCTAGACAAATGTAAGACACACGATTCAACGCCTGGGCGTGGGAAAACTTTACAATTCCTGCTTGACACCAAGGCGTAAAACCTGCGATCGTAAGTAACTAAGGAAGATTGATGCGCGATAGCTCAGTGCAGCAAACACTGAACTACTCACGACTTCCCCAACCGTTGTGTTAGGAACGTTTGGAGCCTAAATATAATGCCATATCCAGCCGATCGCTTTTTTGGGCGATCGCAATTATTCATGTTTGGCGTGAGGTTCTGTCATGACTGAACCAATCGTCAATCGTCGCCGTATTGACCATCTGAAAGCACACGCTTACAGCCTCGGGTTAACTAACGATGACGCCAAAACATTTGGCAAACTTTCTAAAACTTCCACCTGGGAAGCTGTTTGTGAGGCTTACTGTGTTGATTGCCCTGGTCATAAAAATGAGCACTTGGATTCATGTCAATGTGTCGAGCGCATCCTTTGTCCTGTAGACACTGTAGACAGTGAATCGCGTGACACAAGCGGATGGGTTAATGATGGTTCATCCCCGGTGTGCACTTTCACTCCCCAAAATTCCATCAGTTTTCTAGATTGGGTTGACTTGGCTCAACTCGTTGCATTTGTACTCGCATCGGCGGGGGTCTTTGTGCTGGCTATAGCAATCCTAAATCATTATCATGATTGTGATACAATTATATACAATACTTGATTTTGACAATAAAAAGATGAATAAATTACAAATGCAACAAAAAGATAGGGAAAAAGAAATAGCCCAATTAGAATCTTTCATTAAAAGCGATATCGATGCCAGAGAACTAAAACGAGCAATAGCTGTAAGGATGGCGCTCTCAGGTAATATCTACCATGAAATCAGTAACATTTTAGGTGTAAGTAATTTTTTTATTGGTTATTGGAAAAAACAATTTCAAACCAAAGGCATCGCCGGAATAAAACTAGGACATAAAGGGTCAAAAGGGTATTTAACAGCTCGACAAAATACTGAAGTAATCGAGTGGTTAAAGAATCAAGAATCTTGGAACTTAGATGAGTTGGTTACTTATTTAGATCGAGAATTTGGTGTGATATATAAATCAAAACAGAGTTACTATGAACTTTTCTGTCGGGCGAAAATTAGTTGGAAAAAAACTCAAAAAACCAATCCTAAATTTGATAAAGAACTGGTAAAAAAAAAGAGGGAAGAAATTAACGATATTTTATTTAAAAACAAGGCTGGTATAGAGTGTGGGGAAATAATAGTATTATTTTTAGATGAATGTCATCTACTTCATGGTGATCTGACTGGTTATGTTTGGGGTCAATCAAAAATCAGAATTGAAGTCCCAATTACCAATGAAAAAGATAGACAAACTTATTTTGGGACCCTCAATTATCAAACCAAAGAATTCCATATTCAGAGCCATCCATCAGGCGATGGAGAATCAACTGTTAAATTCATAAAATACTTACAAAATAAATATAAAAATCGCAAGATTATCTTGATTTGGGATGGAGCTAGTTATCATAAATATGGAGAAATTAGAGACTTTTTATTAGAACTAAATGGTGACAAACAACCTGATAATTGGTCAATTACTTGTATTTTATTTGCTCCCAATGCTCCCCAACAGAATCCAGTTGAAGATATTTGGTTACAAGCTAAAAACTTTTTAAGAAAGTATTGGTATTTATGTAGATCTTTTAAGATTGTCAAATTTTTGTTTGAGTTTTTTACTAACGAACATACATTTGATTTCCCCAAAATACGTCAATATACTTACACACAGAAAATCATTTAGGATTGCTATATGTCTATGTGGCGGCAAATTAACCCTCTGAACTTATTTCCTCCCATCCGCGTAAACATTCAAATCGGAGCAAAATAATGGGCATGATGACAAAACTATTTGGCGGCGAAATCTCTTACGCCATCACCAGTAAATCTGAGAAACTGGCTGCTCCAACTGATGCAGGGGCAATTACACCGCTCAACCCCGGTAACTTTGCATCTATCCGCACAGCCGCAATAATCGAGGCTCCGCGCTACTACAGCAAAGAAGAAGCGGACGAGCGGAAGAAATTAGCAAAGGAAAAAGTTGAGGGCGCTCGCTATACGAAAAAATACCTCAAGGCTACGAGCCAGATTGAGGAAGCGGACGGCGCAGTACATAAGGCCTACCGCAAGCATCAGAAAGTGGTTGCGAGCGTGGAACTGACAAAAAAACAAGCTGATGTGGGGTTGGCGAAACACTTGCTCGGCTTGGCTCCTGGATACGCCAAGCTAGGGGTCGGTCTAGAAAAAGCTGAAAATCGTGCTACCGAAAGGATTGAGGCTATCAAAGCTAAGTTACTCGGAGGGAGTAAAGAATGATTCGAGCGATCGCTCTCGGCAACAACTTTCTGCTGACTGCGATCGCCTCCAGCTTCCTTTGCTGGCTGGCATCGCTGCACCCTTCCCTGCTCTTATTTGTGCAAGCCCTCTTTGTCCTCAAACTTATTGTTAGTGCTGCTGCCTGGTTGCTTGACGATGCAATCATTGCAATCCTCAAAATAAACTTGCTGCAATTTAGGTTCCGACTGATTGCCAGCACAGTCGGTGCTTTAGTTGGCGTGGGGGTAATGTTATGTCGCTCCTGAAAGTTTCTGTGTTGTCGGTTTCGGGGCTTACCCTCTGGCTGGCTCCTCCGTTTATTTTCTCCCGCAAAATTCCTTTGCACAACTTCATTCAAGGCATCGCCCTGGTGTCTGGTTTCGGTTGCTGTTTCGAGGCACGGCGCTCGGCTCTTAAATTAGCTAAGGCAGAAGAGTTTGAGGCAATGAAAGAGCGGGCTATTGATGCGGATGTAGCGGATGAGCTTAGCACTTCCATTTACATATCAGAGCAACAGCGGCGTAAGGAAGCTGAGGCAATTTTGGCAGCTTCCGAGGAGGAAGTGGAAGCTAAACGGGAAGCGCTGGAAGCTATATACACCAACGACTTACAACCAGAAGCTTCCGCTACCACTTCCGAGCCTGATGCTAGTGATTTACAACTTTGGTGGAAAGTGGAAGCGGCACAGACTCAAGGTAAAACTGCAACCTGGATTATAGAAAATATCCTGGGCAAGAAGGGGCGTAAATTCTCTGAAGGCAAAAAGCAGCTTGAGGAATTAATTAAAAAATTTAGTGAAGAAGGAGGATGAGAACGCGGGCCGGGGGAGGGGCTGACTTGGGGCCTGCCCCCCCGGCCGCGCCACGCAGAGGTTTAGGCGCCGCAGGCAACCGGGATAGGTGAAACCCGGTAGATAAAAAGAGAAAATAGTAAAAATGTAATACTTGGGAGGGATGCGTAGAAAGAACGTGAGAGTTTTTTGATTGTGTAACTTATAGATTAAAAAAGTTGATTATGAAACAGAAAGAAGCCAAACACGGTGGGAAGAGGTTGGGGGCTGGCCGACCTCATAAATGGCAGGGTGGACAAACAAAGCTGGTACGCATCCCGATAAGCTACGTGGATAAAATTCTGCGGGTGGTGGCGTATATGGATTCAAATAAAGGAGAGCTTCCTCTCGGTATAGCTTTTTTCACTGAAGAAGATTTTTCTCTTCCCGGATACGATGCCTTGCAGGAGATTCCTTACCCCCGGCGCTATAGGAGCCGCGGGTAATAAAAAATCTTGCCACCCCGGATGATTGCGATCGGTGCAGGGGTACAATCAAGATTAGATAAAACTGTCCTGGCTGGCTCATTCATGTGTGAGTCAGGTGGCTGCCAGGTTATCTGGACAAAAGACCTAATAGGCAATTGGTGGAGTCCTAACCCTGCGTAAGTGGGATTAATCCTGAAGATGACCCCTAGAGATGTCTTGGACAAGCGAGTATTAGCAGTGCGTGACAGGGGCTAAGAAACCTTATCAAGGTAGGTTAGAGGAAGGCGGCGATTCAGAGGCCGGAGAAACAGGCAGCATCGGAAGGCTGCGCGTGCGGAAGACGCAACACACCAATTTTTTCATCAAGCTGGGAGATTCTCATTCGCACGGGAACCTTTTATCGTCAATACTCTTTCTTTGCCGATAAAAGTTGGTTCCTGTTTGTGATGTTCATTTAGCAAACAAAATCTTCCAGCAACCACCCCTAATATGCCAAAAACCGCTGCGTTTCTATTGGAACCAGAGCGCAGCGGTCTTTGGGATAAATCCACCTTCAAACTCGCTCAGGGCGAGCCAAGGACTTATGTCTTATTGTACAGCGATCGACAGTCAGCCAACAATTAATCTAAAGCTGACACCTGACCATCAAGCCCACATTGCAGCTCGTCGTATTTATGCGCCCTGGGCTGAGGCGAACTGCATGAGCTGTGATATCCCGAAAGCTTCGGTAATATTGCGATACGAGGCAAAATCCCCTGGCATTATGCTAGTATCGGATGAGTACGGTCAGTGGCAGTTTAAACCTGATGAACCCTGGGCTTCAACCGATGGCAAGCTGCCAAAATATCGCACGGGTAAGGGTGAATATGATGCGTTTCTCGCCAAACATCCCGAAATAAAAGCATACTGGTCGGACTTGGACGCGCTCAAAGTCCGATGCTTCACTATTGACGGCAAACCCTACTTACTCATCACAGAGGGTGGTTTTAAAGCGATAACGGGTTGTCAGCACAATTTACCCACTATCGGTCTGGTCGGTGTGACAATGGCCATGACCCCTAAAGCTAAAGGTAAACCCGATTTAATACCCGCACTCAAGCGGTTCGCAGAGGCTGGCTTCGGCTTCATCATTGCTTTTGATGCTGATGCCGCTACCAATAAAAATGTACGGTTTGCAGAGAAAAAACTCGCTAAAGTCCTGCTACGTTACGGTTGTGAGGTACGAACCATCACAGGGCATTGGAAGGTAGAGGACGGCAAGGGGATGGATGACTTTATAAACAACAAGGGCATTGAAGAGTTCCGTGCTGTCCTGATGAAAGCACAATCTTGGGGCGTTCAAGCGCGTGACACACGCGATAGTGATGTATCAGCGACTAAAAAACCACCTACACCCCAAGTAGTTACAGCACGGCTAGCTGAAGAGTTCGGACATCAACTTAAATATGATGAAGAACAACAGACTTGGCGCAAGTGGAGCGGGAAGCACTGGGAGAAGATGGGGTTAGGCGCGTTCAAAAGCTGGCTGAAGAATACGTTAGACGGGAAGGGCGTAAGCTATGGCGGAAGCGCCTATCTTGACGACGTGCGGAAGCTTCTAGAGTGCGACCTGCGTCAACTCAAATGGCAATTTTGGGATAAGTCCCGATACATCAATTTCAGCAATTGTGTATTTGATGGGGCTGAAGCTAAACCCCTTGAACATTTACCAGGAATGGGCTTCACTTCTTACCTACCCTATGAATACAAACCGCTAACAGGTGATTTAAGCAATACTCTGGAAGCATTGCGGGTAAACTGCCCTAATATTCACGAATTCTTCCGCACGGCGATGCAGGGTGACGAGCGCAAGATGTTCAAGCTCTTAGCCATCGTTAACGCGGTTCTAAAGCATCGCTTCTTTGACTTGCAGATGTTTGTGCATCTAGTGGGTGCGCCTGGTTCCGGTAAAGGCAAGTTCTCTCGCTTCCTACAAAAACTGGTAGGCAAGGACAACAACATTGCCTGCCAACTTGACAAACTCGGAGACGGCTCGACTAAAGCTTCCTTGATTGACAAACAGTTGGTAGTTTTCCCAGACGAGCGCAAACCAGTGGGGATTGACAGCATACTGAGCCTTACTGGGGGAGATGAGATTTCATATCGAGAACTCTACCAACGAGCAACAAGCGCCCACTTCTACGGGTCGTTAATCATTTGCTCAAACAAACCCATCTTTATTGGCGACACAACAGGGCTAGAACGTCGTCTCTGCCTAGTTGGTTTTGACAATCCTATTGCTACCGAAAAACGTGACCATTCCTTAGAAGCGCAACTTGACAACGAAATACCTGCCTGCATCGCGATCGCACTCTCACTAGCAAATAGTGCTGTAACTCAAGCGATACAAGGAAAAGGGGTTAACCAGATTGTCGAGTACAAGGCAAAAGAATGGGAGATGAAGGTTGAGGTAAACTCGGTCGCAGCTTTCTTGGACGCTGGACTGGTTCTCGACCCGACAGCTACCTGTACTGCTGGGAACTTATACGGTGCTTACAAGGAATTCTGTGAGGCTGGCGGGCTGTCCAAGTTCAGTATTGTCAAATTCCCCCGGCTCCTTGCCGATATCTTGGCAGATGAGAACTTACCAGCTACCCGCCACCAAGGCCGCATCGCTTATTTTCAGGGCTTGAGATTGCGAGCTGAGGGCGACACTCACCCTACTCACTCTGAGACTTTAGCGGGAGTTGATGCGGGAGTTAGCGGGAGTTTAGCGGGAGTTGACGCGGGAGTTAAACCCTTGCCAGATATACATCAGCGGGAGTTGCGGGAGTTAGACACTAAATGTTTAGAGAAAAGTGCAAATGATGATTTCTTGCCAGATGAGGAAGAAAGTGACTTAGACACATATTTAGAAAAGGATTCCCCCCCCTCAACTCCCGCAACTACCGCTAACCCTCTAGCAGCAAAGGATATAACTCCCGCAGTACCTCCCGCTAAACTTCCGCAGTCCCCCCCCTCAACTCCCGCAACTATCGGAGTAAAGCACAGGGATTTTAAAGTTGGTGGCAGAGTAGTGATTTCAGAAAAAGGCAATATCCATGAGGGTCAGCACGGAACTGTTACACATATCGGTTATGGCAGCCGTGAGACTGACTACCAGATTAAGCTCGATAAAGTTTCCCACAACGCTATTCAGATTACAGTCTCTATCCCTAAATCAGCGTTGATGCCCGCGCTTTACTTGATGAATCTGTAGAGCCTTCGGTGGTCTAGGTCAGGATATGTGTCTATCCTGAGCTACCAGCACCTGTTTAGAGTCCTAGATGGGGAAATAGCATTCGCTTAATGAAGGTGTAGCGGTTTCTACCCCTAGGCTGGAAAATATACAAAGCTGACAAAGTACCACAAAACCAACGCATTAAACCAACGAAACTACCTATGACAATTGGCAAGCTCGAACTCATCATCAAAATTAACGAACTACCGAATAACGTAGAGACTAACAAAGACAACTGGAAAACCTTTGAGCTTGACTGTGACGGTCGGGTAGTGTCCGTTACTGTTAAGCCAAAAATATGGAAGAAGCTTGAGGATGCTGCTGCCAACTATCCCATGTGGGTGGCTGCTATCGGTGGCAAGATGGGTGAATCAACCTCTAACGGCTTTGT
>NZ_JAUBRM010000141.1:0-10739 GCF_036701905.1 Microcoleus sp. MON2_D5 | reverse complement strand
ATATACTCTGATTTGAGCGCTATTCGACCTGAACTGCCAGGGACGGTCGTCGGATCATACCTCAATTCAGCAACGCCCAATTAAGCTTTGTGTGCCGTGACGAATGTACTCAAATTCCCTTCTTGCGACTTTGCCTGGTCGCATTGGCAAGTCTTTTTGTAAGCGCTCAGTCGCTTGAATACCTGTCATCTCATCAATGGATATTGTGCGTTCCCCCTGAAGATGACGCTCAATCGCACTCATGTATAAACCAGTAATATCTTCCACTTTTGCGTCAAATTCTGCGTCTTCAGGCGGGGGTTAACCAGTAGCGACAAGGCGTGGGGTTTAACTTCTGCTTCTTCTAGTAATCTTCCCACATGGCGGACAGATATGCTTTCAATAATGCCTTGTTTCATGATTTCATCTGCCAGTGTTCTAGATGTCCAGTGACTTATTGGCCTGCCGTAATCTTCTGGTGACGAACACAAAGAGTGCAAACAACTCGATTACTTGTTCCATACTAAATTTTACTGGTGCACCCACACGCTCTTGATCTTGTAATCTTTGCAAAATCGATAAGTCCTTGCCGTCGCTCTCCAGCCATCGATTTCGCCATAAACGAGCCATTTGCCTATTGATATCTAAACTTCGGGCAATTTCACGATGGTTTTGGCTATCAGATGCCATGAGAATTATTCTCGCTCGTAGGGCTATCTGTTGCGGCGTGTTGTGTCTGTCGCTCAACTGTTGGAGTTGAGTCCGCTCGTCATCGCTTAAATTTAATGTTTTAGGAGTTAACTTAGGCACACCGTGATTCCTTGATACGTTCGCCGAAACGGTTTTTAAGCCGACTATTTATTTTCCCACGAATATGGTCTGTTTATTTCCGCCGTGCTGTACTAGGAGCGATCGCGCCAACCAACTCCAACTCCGCAAGAGCGAATTAGCAGAGAAAAACCGAGGCGATCGACTAGAAAGCACAGTACAGGCGATCGGTGTCGGTTTAGCAGCCGGAGGAATTGCAGCATCCAGCGGCACAGACAAACTCTTCGAGACGCTGCAACAAAACCACGTCCCCGCACCTTTAATCCTGTGGCATCCGTTTCTATTTTCCTTTCTTTTGAGTTGCGCGATCGCCCTTGGATCGGCTGGGATCGTCTGGTGGCGCACTCGACCGAAGAATTAGCCATTAACGATTAGTCCGCTTGGAGTGGACTTCGTTTGTGTGCCCGTAAACTCAGCGATTTCAATCACCCATTCCTACAAAAAAATCCGACACCGACAACTCATAAAAAATTGTCAGTGTCGGGCACAAATTCAACAAATTACCAACAAAAGTTTAGGACTTTTTGCCGAAAATTTGTTCTTTCAAGGCTTTAATTTCTTCACCTAATTGTTGCCGGTTGGACGATCGCAGCAAATAGCGGTAGACAAACCACCCGGTGTATCCGATACCAATTAGCTCGAATGTGGGTGCTAGCAGGGGGATGTCGTTGAGTTCATCTATTATCCCCAAAAGCACTTTCAAAGAGATAATCGAGGCTACAATTACACCGATAACAGTCAGGGGACTTTTGTACTGCTCGTAAAAGCTGCCGATGTAAGCCGGAAACTCGGACAAAATTGAGATAATTTGTTCTTTGATCTGCTGGGTCTGACTTGGCGGTTCGTCGGTAATTATGACTTGTGTTGTACCCATCGAACTTTCTGCTTCATTTCCGGCAGGAATTTCGGTAATGATAACGGTTGTTTCTGGTTCGTTTGATGAAGTCATTTCTCCACTCGCAATAGTTTTTTGCTGGTTGGCGGCAGGTATTTCAACTGCTGCTGCGACTGTTTCAAGAGCCGGTATTTCGACTGCTGCAACCTCCCCGTCGGTTGGTTCAAGAGCCGACACTTCGCCTGTTTCTGAAGTCGGTATTTCGACTGCTGTAACTTCCACTGCTTGTTCGACAGTCGGCGTTTCGACTGTTTCGATCGCAACTTTTTCCACTTCTGAAACCTCTGCTGCTGATGGTTCAACAACCGGGGTTTCGACTGTTTCAAGAGTCGGTGTTTCGACTTTTAAAACCTCCACTGCTGACTGTTCTGTAGCAGAACTTTCGGCGACTGTTTCTGCGTGTGGTTGTTCTGGGGTAGGAGTTTCGTCCGCGACACCAGCAGCAGGCCCATTCAAGTTGCTAATGGCATCAAGCAAACGGGTTTTAGCCGTTCCTCGCTGGTGAAGGATTACCCAAGATTCTATCAGGTCGGGGCCGTGCATTGCACCTGTCAGAGCAGCTCTGAGCGATCGCATAATTAGCCCTTTGTTAAGATTTTTCTCTTTACTGAGCTTTTTAGTGATTTTCTGAGCTTCCGCTGATGTCAGGGAGGAATGACTTTCCATCGCTTCTACAACTGCTTGTAAAGCCTGTGCAGCCCCTTTTTGCTGCAACTGTGCGAGTGCTTCTTCTTCGTATTCCACCGTGGTGGAGAAGAATACCTTACACATATCCACAGCATCGGTTAAGCGAACGAGACTCGGGCCGATTAAAGCAGCTATTTGTTCGAGCCAGGCTCGGTCTGCCTGCAAGTCAAACTCATAACCGCCTTTCTGCCACCAATAAGGTATCAGCAAATCTGTCAATTGCGGCACTGGCATTTTGTGCAGGTATTGACTGTTTAGCCAATTGAGTTTATCCCAATCAAATTTTGCACCGGCTTTGTTGACTCGATAGAATGTAAATAATTCTGCTGCTTCCGACAGTGTAAATATTTCCTGCGTTGAATCCGGCGGCGTCCAGCCGAGCAAAGTCATGTAATTAACTAGAGCTTCGGGGACGTAACCCATATCTTTGAAGTCAGAAATCGAGGTTACGCCGTCGCGTTTAGAAAGCTTTTGCCCTTGGGAGTTTAAAATCAGCGGCGTGTGGGCAAATTCTGGGATTGTCGCGCCCAAAGCTTCGTAGAGCAATATTTGTTTCGGAGTATTGCCGATGTGATCTTCGCCGCGGATGACGTGGGTGATGCCCATGTCGATGTCATCGACAACTACTGCGAGGTTGTAGAGGGGTTGGCCGATGACGCCGCCGCTGGATGCCCTGGCAATTACCATGTCGCCGCCGAGGTCGCTACCTTTCCAGGTTACGGTGTCGCGCACCATGTCGTTCCAAGAAATTGTGCGATCGTCGTCGATGATAAACCGAATCACAGCTTGTCGCCCTTCGCCTTCAAAAGCTGCGCGCTCTTTGCTTGTCAAGTTGCGGTGCCGGTTGTCGTAGCGGGGGGCTTGTTTGTTGGCTTTTTGTGCTTCCCGCATTTCGTCGAGTTCTTCCGACGTGGTGTAGCAGCGGTAGGCGAGTCCATTGTCTAGAAGGGTTTGGACTGCTCGGCGGTATATTTCCAGACGTTGGGACTGAAAACTCGGGCCTTCGTCCCACTCCATACCCAGCCAGGTGAGTCCTTCGAGGATGTTATCGGTGTATTCGCTTTTAGAACGTTCTACGTCTGTGTCTTCTACCCGCAGGATGAATTTTCCGCCTTGGTTGCGGGCAAACAGCCAGTTAAATACGGCGGTTCTGGCGGTACCGATGTGTAGGTTTCCGGTGGGACTGGGGGCTAGACGGACTCTGACATTCATGTAGATTTTTGCTTTTAGATTGGGCGATTTACGGGTTGGGGGAATAGCTGATGTTTAAGACTTCAAATTTTATTATATTTTGTTGCCGACTTAAAATTTGTGCTTGGCAGGTGCTTTGCCTCGAATTGCTTGATAATACGCGATCCTCTTCGAGGGCTGTCCTTCGGATCGCGGAGCTAACGAGCGATCGGGCGAAAGTCTCCGGCAAGGCACTAGAAGGCACCTTGATGATATTAGCATTGCGGGCGGCCAAGACTGGATTCACCTTTGGGACTATTTTTCACACCACAAATAACTGCTTTAGGAGTACCCAAGGCGCACCTGATAACTATGGATGCTTGTAAAATGTTTGTGTGCGATCGACGACATTAAAATATATTTCCCTATGTCTGCTGCTAAAACTGAGTTTTCCGAATCTGTGGCGCTCTCACCCGAGTCTGTTGCGCCTGCTTGGCAGATTGAGTTGCTGTACGACGGTGAATGTCCTCTGTGCGTGCGGGAGGTTAATTTCTTGAAGAAACGCGACGCGGGGCGAGGTTTAGTGTCGTTTGTGGATATCGCGGATGATGGCTACAACCCGGAGGCCCACGGCGGAATCGACTACGAAACGGCGATGGGGCGGATTCACGCGGTGTTACCCGACGGTACGACAGTTAAAAATGTGGAGGTTTTTCGCCGCACCTACGAGATTTTAGGTATGGGCTGGGTTTATGCTGTGACTAAGTTACCCGCGATCGGGGCGATCGCCAATTGGCTGTACGGAATTTGGGCTGACTGGCGGCTGAAGCTGACGGGAAGGCCGGATTTAGCAACTATTATGAGCGATCGAACTCAGCGGATCGAGTGCGAAAGTCAAGGCCGCTGCCGACCCCACTCAAAATGAGTCATATTTAGTAAGTTCGATCTGCCTATCAGAAGATGTCAGCAGAAACAGACTGTAACTAACATTAAAAATGGACGACTATTAAAGGTCAAAAAAAATGCAAGATGCAGGCTATACAGTCTTCATGGGGTTCGGGGGTCTCTGGATACTTATGGGAATTGCCGCTGTGATTTTCCTGTTCAAATCGGACGGTCAAAAACTTAGGTTTGGCAAATGGGGGCTGCTAGTTGCTATTCCGATCCTCGTGCCCATCGTCCTGGTTCTGACATATCAGATCGCCCGACCCTTTATTTCCTCGCACCTTTGAGGGCTGCTGGGAGTCGATCGTCCGTGGGAGAAAGGAATTAGTTAAATTAAGTTAAATATTATTGCTGATTTTCGGGCGATCGCAACTCTTCCCTGACCCATACTCGCAAAGCGTCAATTATAGTCGTATCATCCTCCGTCTCGGCCATCTGCAAAAATTGATTGATTATTCCTGAAGAAACAATCGGAAAAGCGCCACTGTATTCACAGCTTTCATATTCTCCGTTCAGAAGTTGAAAAAATTGTACAGTCTCTCCGAGATATCTCCAAATTTCAGGAACTCCTAAGTTTTTGTAGATAGTCAAGCGATTAGTAGATGGACTGGTGAGATCGACTTCGATGATTAAATCTGGTGGCGGGTCGATGGATAAATTAATTTTTCGCCCACGAATGCGATCGACATTTTGGATATAAAAACAGGAATCGGGTTCTGCACCTTGTTTTAAATCTTCACGGTTGAGAGTCGTCGAACCAAATCCCTTGCGTTTCAATTTTAATTCGTCACTTAAAGTAGTCACAAACTGTTTCAACAAACAGTTAACTGTTTCATGCAAATCTGATGGCATGATAATTTCTAATACTTCTTGAAAATAGGAAAACCGCGAGGCTCTCTTGTCTCCGGCTTCTGCTAACAAGCTTTGGTAAGTCTGCCAACTGATATTAGATAATACCACCCGTTGTGTGGTTTTTTCTGGGGAGGAGTTAATGAGCGTAACGGTCATACTTCCCTCCCTTTTAATCTATAAAAATCTTCAACTTTTTATTTTGGACTTCCGAGAGAACGGGACAGACGGGGCTCGAACCCGCAACTTCCGCCGTGACAGGGCGGTGCTCTAACCAATTGAACTACTGTCCCTCGTTTTGCCGTTTTTTCAGGCACAATTTCTATTATGCCTATCACTTCACCTTTTGTCAAGAGGTTTTTTGAACTTTTATTTGGAAGCCCAAAATTTGAGTCTCTTGCAGGGGACTGAAGTTGTTGTCGCTCACCAAAATCAGACCTCTGCTAGCATCCGCCAGGGCGGGGCCAAATGTCAACCCCTCAATGTTGTCTAGGGGAATTTTCAGCGTTTCCAAATCCAGCAGCAGGCGTTTTTGAGCGGGAGAAACCTCGCTGAGACGGCTTTTGAGGCTTTCGAGTGCTTCAATACGATCGCCCTTTTCCAGAGAAATCTCAAAAATTCTGATAGTTGTGCCGGTTTCCAGGGAGAAAGCACGCTCTAAACTCAGCAAGCGGTTATCGTCGATCGCCAACAAATCCACTAAACCGTTGGTAGTTAATTTTCCCACAGGATTCGCACCAGCGGGTAGCGGTTCGGTGATGTAGAGAAACGATGCTTCTGGATTGCCGCTCACCGCATCGTAGCGCAAAATCCGGCACGGGCTCCCGGTTTCCAGGGAAGCTACGGCGCCATCTTGAACCAAGGCGTTTTCTGTGGCTGTAAATAGGTATTTGCGATCGGGCGTTAAAGTTAAACTTTCAAAAGCGAGATTGTTGCGGATGCCTTTACTGCCCTTGTCGTCGGCCAAAAATAGGTCAGGAATTGGCAGCGTTTTCAGCAGTTTACCATCGAGGGAGAACTCTTTGATAAAAGGATTTATTTGGCGATCGACATCTCCCTCAGAAGAAACAAACACGCTATTGCCAGTAAAAGCTATCCCTTCGGGATCTAAACTTAATTCAGGAAAACCTTTGCCGTTTTCATCTAATAAAGTAGTGACACCCGTAAAAGTAATTTGCTCTTTTTCCAGTTTACCAGATTGCAAGTTAATTTTGAGAGTATAGAAGCGCGCCGGAGCCTTGCTGCTGCGGTCATCAGAAATGGCATAATAAACTTGTTTCTCGGCATCATAAGTAATGCTCGATAGTCCGCCAATTTCCGTCCCCTGAAAAGGAGAACCTGTAGGAAATATTGCTCTGCCGATAAAATCTATTTTCGTAACAGCGAAAGATTTGGCTGACTGGTTTACCCAAATAGCAACAGTTGCTGCCATCAAAAAACAGACAATAAATATAGTTGCTTTTCCTAGCTTTCGCATTTTACCAATAAATACATTATTACCTATCTTCCTCTTCCCTTTCTTCCTTCGCGCCGCGACGAAAGCGGTTCATTAAATCAGAAAATCACGGCTCATGATTTAGCAAAAAATTGGTCAACCAATCTTTAACCACATAAGTAGCACGACAGTCGTCCTCATTGTAGCGGACGATCGCCTCCAAGAGCGATCGATCGCCAGTTTTGAGCCAATCGTCGTACCAGCAGACGCACTGAGCACCATTAGCCTTAGCATCTCGCCAGTCAAAACCCAGCCAGCGGGCAATTGGTTTGAGTGCGTAACTTTCCACCGGCATAATCGCTTTTTGCGTCACTTGTTTGTGAATATCTACAAACCTTTTCAGCACGGGTTTCCACAAATAAGCTGGAGTATTGTAAAGTTTAGCCAGTCGCTTAAAAGTCTTGACTTCGTAGTCGCAAAAGTGGAAAATCGGAGCAATAGGATAAGCCCACATTAATTCTAAGAATTGCTCCCAAATTGCACCTTCCTCTGCTGCTGATTCTGCTAAAAAACCGTGGAATTTTTCCGTATTGTTGCATCGATCAACAACTAAGACTCCGTGCAGGTAATCTAAGTTTAACTCGGGTTCGGCTTCAATGTCAAAGTAGAGTTCGATTGGGGCGATCGGCAAAAAGACAGATTGGGAATAGGGAATTGGTTTCTTGCGGAGAATTGGCGCAGGTATAGAAGATGTCGCAGGTTTATTTTCTCTAATTTTTACTTCCTCAACAGCGATGTTATTCAAGATATTGTCTCCAATATCTGGTACTATTGCAGATGAGTTAAGTTCTTCTGAATTCTCACTTCTACGTTCTTCTCGATCGTTAATGGGTGTATCCGTGTCAAAATCCGTGTCGTGCCTTCCTTCTTCCTTCTTCCCTCTTCCGACTTCCATCGGACTGACATCCGTTACATCCGTTACATCCGTTACAGAATCCGTTGCCGAACTTCCCTCTTCCTTCTTCCTTCTTCCTTCTTCCCGCAATAGCGGTTGATTTAGCAAGTGCGATTGAGCTTGCTGCACTACATCAAAGGCAACTCTGTCGGGGAATTCTGGATACTCAGAAAGCAGTTCGGAACTAGCATTAGCGAGAGCTTCTACATCAGTAATTCCGAGAGTTTTTAGTCTAGCATAGCGGCTGGCAGTAACTCCCGGCAATAACGAAAGATGTTTAATAGATTCGGCTTCGGCGTGACAGATAGTATACCAACCGCAAAGATTGCACTTTTGCCGGGAAATAAACACCTCTGGTTTATCCCGATTTTCTATCATCTGAATGCAGTTGTCTAAAATCTCGAACATCTCAGGAGTTCGCTGGTCTAGATTCACCGACCACAGCCCTTTTTTTCGCAGCATCAGCCACGCAGTCTCGGGTATTGTTTCCTGCAGGGAAGCTAAAACTTGGGCGTGAAAAGCTGCGATAATTTGATACTCTAGTTTTGGTCGCTTGCTAAGCCAAATATCCGCAGTAATATAACTCCAATCGCCAAATTTTGATTTTCCCGGCTGTTTGATTAATAAATGGGGGCGGCCGATCAGGGTAATGTTTGAAGAGTGAAGATTGGAGGATGAAAGATCAACGGGAGTTTCGGGGAGTTCGCCAAATTCGGGGAAATATTGACTGTCAATTCCTACCATAGAAGTTGTTGCGCCGTTGGTTTTGCCGAATTCGCCCTGGATCAGAACTCCTCGGTAAATGCGATCGACCCCTTGCTGCATTAAACTCAATGTAGCGGCCGCGCCGGCTTCCCAATCCCCTCTAGGATAATATGGTTGTTGGTAAGTCTCGTGTTCCAAAGCTTGCTGCTGGTATGCCGCGCTGTCGCGCATCAGTTTCAGCAGAAAGTCGCTGGGGGGATCTAGTTGTTTCCAGTCTCCGCAGGTGTCTAAAAATGCTCGGAGATGGCATCGCTGATAGGAAAGTAGCAGTTTGTCAGTTATTAACATTTAGTATTCGCAAGGCATAGAGTATCAGGCAAAAGGTATAAAATTCACAGCATTAGTTATTCAATATTAACGCTATCAATAATTCCCCAAAAAAAATGACAAAGGACAATCACCGGCAACAATTCCCAGCTTTGGCCAATAAAGCTTATTTTAACTACGGCGGACAAGGGCCGCTGCCTGAGCCTGCTTTAGAGGCGATTTATGAGGCTTACAAACGGGTACAGCTTGGAGGGCCGTTTTCGGGGGAGGTGGGGGCTTGGGTGGTTCAGGAGGCGATGCTGACGCGACGTGCGATCGCATCTGAGTTGGCTGTCCCTCCCGAAACCATCGCCCTGACTGAAGATGTCACCGTCGGCTGCAATATTGCGCTGTGGGGCATTGACTGGAAAGCAGGCGACCATTTGCTGCTTTCTGATTGCGAACACCCCGGCATTGTAGCTAGTGTAATGGAACTTCAGCGCCGTTTCAACATTGAGGTTTCGGTTTGTCCGTTGGCGGCTACTTTGAATGAAGGCGATCCGGTGGCGGTGATTGCTAATAGTTTGCAGCCAAATACTCGCTTGTTGGTTATCAGTCACATTTTGTGGAATACTGGCCAAGTTTTGCCTCTGGCTGAGATTGTGAAAGTGTGTCATGAACGCCCCCTAGCCCCCTCTTGCAAAGGGGGGGAACAAGAGGATTTTTCGCTGATTCAATCCGAGGGGGAAACAGATATAAAACCCCCCCTAACCCCCCCTTGCAAAGGGGGGGGACAAGAGGGTTTTTCGCTGGCTCAAGGGGATGGATCAGAGGATTTGTCCCTGATTCAAGGGGGTGGAGAAGAGGAATTGCCTGCCAAGAAGCACAAAGTTAGAGTGTTAGTTGATGCGGCTCAATCTGTGGGGGTTTTGCCTTTAAATTTGATTGAATCTGGGGTTGACTTTTATGCTTTTACTGGTCACAAATGGTGGTGTGGTCCGGAAGGTTTGGGGGGGCTTTATGTGAGTGCGGAAGCTTTGGCTGATTTGAATCCGGTGTTTATCGGTTGGCGGGGAATTGTGACGGATGCTAATGCTAAAGTCCTTGGGTGGAAGTCGGGTTCACAGCGCTATGAAATTGCGACTTCTGCTTATCCTTTGTATGCGGGTTTGCGGAGTGCGATCGCCCTGCAACATGAATGGGGTACGATCGAGGAAAGGTATGCAGAAATTTGCCGTTTGAGTAAGTATCTCTGGGAGCGTTTGTCGGAACTTCCCGATGTGGAATGTTTGCGGACTTCGGCACCGGAAGCTGGTTTAGTTTCGTTTCGATTGAGGAATAAGATGCCGCACAAGCAGCTAGTTGATTTGTTGGAGAAACAGGGGATTATGGTGCGGACAATTCTTTCTCCTGACTGTGTGCGGGCTTGTGTTCACTATTTTACAACTGAGGCGGAGATTGATAAGTTGGTTGGGGCGATCGCCATAGCGAAGTTTTCATTTGAGTAAAACTTTAGCATTGGCAGTTATTCATTTTCAGCAAGCCACAGCTCGATTTCTTCTGGGTTATGTTCGTAATAGTTCCCAACCGCTTGCAAATCTTGAAGGGTGAGTCCTGGATAATTATAGAGAAGTTCGGCTTCAGTTGCGCCCTGTTGTTGGTAGGCGATAATCGTCCAGACGGGAATGCGGGTATCGCGAATTCGCGCTGCACCGCCACAAATTCCTGGAGTTTTGTGAATGGGATTTTGAAGGGTTTGGACGAATTGCAGCGTTTGTGCTAGCAAGTCATCAGGCAGTGTTTCAATGGTTTGGAGAAGTTGTTCTTTGATGGTCATAATCGATATCCAGATGCAATAGCGGTTTAGACATTGGCAGCTTCGATAATTCGCTCAGCGGCAATAGAGGCATCGGGTGCATCTCACTTTTGCAAATATATGAAAAAAGCGCCAAAATGAAAAAGCTAGTAAAACTGTGAAAAAAGAT
>NZ_JAUBRM010000140.1:0-10821 GCF_036701905.1 Microcoleus sp. MON2_D5 | reverse complement strand
TGCACCTTACTTGCTCTCCATTTTTGGACACCATACCTAATTTACCACTATTTGAGCCTTAACTGAACCGTATTGGTTTATGGCGACGATTCTCGGTATCGGCTGGCATCCCATTTAGATATGTTCGAGAATCTCAGTCCAGACGGCACTCTAACCCCGGAGCAACGGCAAGCTGTTGATAGTTTCGCGATCGGCTACCAGTATCAAGCCGAGGCTGAGCCAGACTCCGAGATGGACTTCCCTGAGTGCCAATATGTATTGCTGGGTCTTGATTTTGGAACGGCGATCAAACTCGGAGACAGTTGGAGACGTGGGGAGTTTTTGCCAGATGTGGGACACGAGGCAGTCGATCGACTAAGTTACCGACTCAACCAAATGACAAACCGACGGGACGCTCTGCAAAAGTAACCCGCCGGCCTGTAAATCCTCCCCTAGCACGAGCTGGGGGATTTTCGTACTAAACCGTACTAGGAGAATTTTATCATGATGCAAGTTTTCAGAGTGGCCCAAACCCCCGGCGCTGCAAAAGTAAAGCGGCAATTCAATTACGAATCTGGCCCGTTGACACCAGAGATTGTTAATGCGGCGGGCAAAGAAGCCAAGATTTTAGAGCTACAGAAGCAGCTACGCACCGCCCTAAACCGCCACGATGCCAAGATTCGGGCTAACACAGTTGAGATTGAGAGGTTAACTCTAGAGGCACAAGAGAACGGCCTCACCGACACTTTCCAGATTGACAAGTACGTAAAAAAAGCAATTGTTGCTAGCGCAAAGTACGACCAAAATGTCGTCAATCTGCAACAGCAATTGCAGCACGAATTGGGATTAATCAAAGTCGAGGGGGCTAGCAGCCAAACCCTGCAAAATGTTGATTTTCGGCAGCGCTTGCTGTTGATAAAAGCGAACCATCAGGCAAAAGGACAGATACAGCAAAACGGCTTCCAGCAATCCTTAAAAGCTATTCAAGCTAGTCCCCAGCAGGCGATCGCCATGCAAGCAAAGCGGGCGAATTTTAACGCTTACATCAACGCCAAAGACTTTGACCCCATACCTGCCACAGCAGGCAATTCCGGCGGTGGTAATAGTCCGATCGCGAACACTGGCAAAGGCTTCCTAGGGGGCTTGGTTGACTTCTTCACTGGCAAGAAATAGCAAACACTCGCAGCGGGTCAATAGGGCCCGCTATTTTTTTATGTACTCAGAATTTGATGCTTCAGAATTCGATTATTTAAACACCGACAACTTTTCACAACCCGAAAACCAAACAGTCGCAAAAACCCCTGAAATTACCAATATTGAACGCTTCTGGACATTAACCGGAAACTGGGGAGAATTCGGCTCATACTTCGGCGCTGGTTTGTCTGCATCGCTGATTGTGCGGGCAATTCCGGCTTTAATCCCATCGGCTGTAATCTTTTTCCCCGCCGTATCTCTAGCGGTAGGCATCTACAGCTTGGGGGCTGAAGGTATCGGCAAAACTAGAGCGCATTTAATCCTATTAGCTGTCGCCGTGGCGCTGATTTCTGCCAATTGGGATGCCTGGACAGCGTGGGTAGTTTTCAATAGTCAGTTATTGATTTTTAGCTTGGTTTTAACCGTGGTTACTGTCTGTTTTGTCGGTGTACAAATTTGGAGCAAGTTGAGTGATGCTGGAAAATAAGAATCAAGCAATTGTATCAGGTTTATTAGCTGTTAGTATTACGGGTTTTGTTGGTGCTACGGCGCTGCAATTTAACGATCGGATTGAATACAGAATCGGCAACAGAATCGAGTCAAACCCGGCGTGGTTAGTTCCTCCAAAGGCAGAATTTAAAGGCTTAGAGCGTGGGTATGGGGGCATCAAAATCACCCTTGCTCTACTCGCTACCGGGGCAAGCATAGCAATGATGCTCCTAGCCCGCAAAGAAGGGGAATTAGAGCCGATGCGACAAAGGATTAAGGCTTATAAAAAGAAAGCCCAAGAATTCAATCATGCCGCCGAATCCGCCTATCAAATGGCAGGAACTCAGATGCGCTACCAGAAGTTAGCAGAGGCAGATGAGCGAGCATTTGAAGACGAACTCGAAACTACCTACTGTCAGTCGCTCGGCATCAGCCCTCACGAACAGCAAGCATTACTTACAGGCACAGCCACGCTCGAATCAATCAGCAACCCCGGCGACAAAGTTGAAGCGGCGACATCGGCGGCGATCGAACCGGAACAGCCAGAAAAAACAGACGGGCCCAAGATACCCAAGCTCATCTGGTATCCGTCAGTTCTCGTCTATGGTGCTCCCGGTTCTGGCAAAACTTTCTTTTCTGAGCAAGAAGTCGGCAAGCGTCTGGCTGCGGGTCATCGGGTTGTGGTGCTTGACCCACACGCCGCCTACGGTGCTTGGCAAGGATGCGAAGTTATTGGCGGCGGGATGGATTATCCAGCTATTGATGCAAAGCTTGCCTGGTTTTCCGATGAAGTAGCCAAGCGGTACAAGATTGTTCAAACCACGCCTAACCCCAAATTTCAGCCCTTAACATTTGTCTGCGATGAGTTCACTCGATGGGGCGGAAAATGCCCTAACTCAACAGACTTTTTCGAGCAATTAGTAACAGATATTCGCAAGGTTGAGATGTTCGGGTTAATCATCAGCCACACACGAACTTTAGCAGGATTAGCCAATGCTAAAGGGTTCGCATCTTTGCGGGATGAAGCCTTATTAGAGGTGGAAATTTTGGGTGATAAAGACGAAGAAACAGGCAGAGCTACACCACGATTTGAAGCAAGGGTTAAGTTACCGGGTCAAAGTTTGTCCGATCGCACCTTGGTCAAATTAACCAAACATTCACAGCCACAAACACCGCCAACAAATAACGCAAACAACCCAATAGAATCTACCAAAGACTACCTTGACCGCGTTTTCAAAATGGAGTTCGACTTGGGCAAGTCCGAGCCGGAGTCTGAAACCGTTTCAGACGGCTCTCAATCCATGAAACAACCAGACAGCAACGGCTTTAGCGATTCTGACGTTGTTTATTTCACGGCTTTGAAACTTGAAAGAGCAAGGGCGATCGAGCTAATCCTGAAGCTGAAAAATGAAATGAAACACACCCAAACAGAAATTATCTGGATGCTGTGGAATGCCCGACCGGGAAAAACTAAAGCTTACGAAACTGCTGTTAACGAGTACAAAGAACTGCTGGCAGAAGGGGAAGAAAACAATGCTTAATACCTTCTTAACCTCAGTGCATCCGCGCTGGGCTTCCGGCTTCTTCCTCACCCACAATCCCAAGACAATCGAACTCAGAAAAGGAAGTTTTGGAGCTTGCCTAAAACCGGGCGATAGGATTGCCATTTATGCCACCTTGCCCACTGCTGAAGTATTGGGAATTGTCCAAGTGGTGAAGCGCCAATCACTACCTATCGATCGACTGTGGCGGGCATCGGAGCAAGGGCAACTGGCAAAAGTATCGCGGGCTCAATTTGATGCTTACTATGCGAATCAGCAATCAGGTGTTGGTGTTTGGATTGGTGCCGCCGAACTCTTTCCCAGTTCGATCGCCCTTCCCAAACTTCGGCAGAACTGGGGACATCACTGGCAGCCCCCGCAGCAGATTATGCAACTAACCGACGAACAGATTGCATTCATCAAAGGAGGAGCAAATGGAGCTTAGAAGGATGGAAAAATTAGCAGCCCTGGAACACCGAATTGACACCGCTACCGAAAAGCTGGCAATAAAAATCAAGATTGAGTTGATGGATGTATCGGGGGAAATTGAAAGAATTAAACTTCATTTACAAGAAATCGAATCCAAGAAAGAAAAAGGAGGGGCTAACTAATGGAAAGCGACCAACTGCCAGAGGGATATTACAATTGCGCTGATTGTGGCAGAGAAACCCCGCACGAATATTTGCAGAATATCCCGGCAATTTTCTACGAAACTTGCGATGGGGAAGAACTCAAACGGCTGGAGGAAGAAACACCATTTTTGCTCACTTGCATGGTTTGCCCTTTCGACTCGCTGAACATCGCCCGCTGAACATCGAAAACCTAACCGAGCGCTACGCTGTTATCAACCATTTAGCAAAACAAACAAACAACTAACCGGAGAGGAAACAATGACACACCCCCGCAGAAAAATGGCAGATATGCAATTAACAGGAACTCAGCTAGAAATTGGTTACACTTTGGCAGTTTTGACCTTTCGTGGCTGTTTATGGGAAACAGATAAAATTTATCATCCGTTGGGCGATGGTAAGTTCGTTTACACCCTCACAAACGTGACAGCTCCCACAGCGATATTGCCTACTCACATATAACTACACAACCGAGCGCTACCTTGTCACAGATGAACCGAGCCGGACTGTGTTGTCGGTGATTTGGTTGAAACAAACAGACATTAGCTCGAATAAAAAAGAAGCCTCCGGGAATCTCCGGGGGCTTCTTTTTTGGAATGTGTCGCCGCTGCAACTAAACGACAAGCTTATTGTACCGATCGCCCAAACTCCAGAGCCGCTACACTGTGAGTAATTGGGGAACACCCGTTGCCAATTACCGATTATCGATTACCCTTCATTTTGAATCCCTGACCTTGTGCCGGGGTTTTTTGTTTTTGGGCGATCGGGCGATCGAACTTTCCCAACTTCGGCAGAGTTTTGAGCAGCGCTGGCAGCCTCCGCAACAAATTCAGGGCTTGGTTGATGAAGAAATATTGCTTTTTATTTCTAACCTCACAATGTAGTTACAACTGAGTGCTACGTTTAGTCACAACCAGACGCTACATTATCAGGGGTGATTTGACGGTCTGGGGTTTACATCTACTAATGACTAGGACAAAAATCATGGGTGCTATCAAAACTATCTTTTTCTACAGAGACTTTCTCTGTCAAATTCGCTGTAAAGATGAATGGGTAATCTTTTGCACCACTCACTTTTACGGTTATGTAGGCAGAGCCGATGCCGGTCTTGCTTACACAGCCGCAAAAGAAAAAGTGGATCGTGTTCTAAAACTGCGGTACGCGAAAGCCAATCGCCAAAACTCCTGAAGCCGTTTATAGTGTTGGTAATTGGGGCAAAGACTCATTGCCAATTACCAATTGCAAATTACCCATCGTGTAAAAAAAGCTCCCTTGACATTTTCGGTCGGGGAGCTTTTTGTTTTTAGGTGCGATCGACAAACAAAAAAACCCGGCATTAACCCAATACGGTTCAGTTAATGTTTTTTTGTCATTGCGAGCGAATAACGAAGCAATCGCAGTATCTGTTTTTCACAGAGTTTTGTCTCCATGAGTGTCTTATCTGAACCGTATTGGGCATTAACCGGGTATCAATTCCTAACGTCTCTGGGATGTGTCGTCTCAGGACTCCTTGATCATCGCAGAGGCGATCGCTTCTAAAGTCTCCTCAATGTCTTTTAGAGTCCAAACTTTTTGTGATTTTGGTTTCTTGCGCTTGCCTTCCTTTCGGTCTTGCTCCTCTTGCTTCTCTTGATTTTTCCGAATTTCTTGAAGGATTGCGGCCGCGTCGGGTAAGTCTTTACTGGCAGTGACTCTTTTCTGTTGGGAGACAGTCGATCGCACTTCACCTTGATCGGCATCTACGGCTCTCAATTGCAATTCTGTGAGAGCCTCCACCTTGTCCCAATACTTCGCCTCAATATCTTTACGATCACTGCGCTCTACCTCTAATTGTTCCTTCAAGCTTTGTACTTTAATCCACAAGTCCCCGACCCGCTCATGAAACTTCAACAGTTCTCGGTCTTGCTCTTTTAGTTGTCGCGTCGTTGATCCCAATTCTTTTTTCTTAGCCTCTAATTCCAGCCTGAGCGATTCGTCTGGGGTGCGATCGGTCAGGCTGCGGACTCCCCCAGCAATTCAGCCCTTAGTTCTGCTTTTGCCTGTTCTGTCTTACGCTCAACAATCTCTGTAATACGTTCTTCTAGTTCACTGTCTGACAAAACGTTAGACGTAACTCGTCTTACGTTAGACGGTTGTTGACTATTTTCTGCGGGTGCCGGTAGGACGATCGAGCCATCAGATAGCGCCTTGATGCCGGCCCGCATAATGTCAATCAAAGTCTTGGAGCGATCGTACCCGTGTCCGTGTTTAGTATCCGCCGCCGGATAACGCTCTTTTCCTAGATTGTCGATCGCCTCCAACACTTCATCGGGACAGCGAAAAGTTAATGATGTTGACGCCATTGCCTTACCTCAGTCATATATGTATGACGCCATTGTATAACAGTCGTCGCCCTTTGTATGACATATAAGCAGAATCTGTTATACGGTTGCTTGTCATACACACGGCTTATGTCTAACAAATTAGTCTTACAACCGCTTGACGAGTGTCTAACAAATTGCTAGTATGTAAAACATAAGGGTAAAACACCTCAAACAAACCCAAATACGGCAAGCACTACAGCCACATCACACCATACAGGACACCACAATGACTACTTTATTAACTGCCAAATTCGCCCAAGTTGACGCTTCAATCCTTGATATCCAAACTCAAATCGCTTCCCTCCAAGCCAAACTCACGGCACTCCAAGACTACCGCCAGCAGTTGCAATCAGTCGAGCAAGCGTGTGAATCGGCATTGAGTCAAGTAGACACGGCGCTGATCATGCTGCACCACGTAGACGCATCACAGGTCGGGACTTTCAAAGACGCGATCGACATCAAATTCGCCCCTAGTGCGATCGGCATCCTTGAGCCAGCCACCACTACGCCAGCCGAAGCGATCGAGCCGGAGCCGACTGCACCCACAGCGCCGGAAGCACCAGTCGCGCCAGATACTGACTCAGTGATTGATGTCGAAGCCACCACGGATATACCTACCGCCGACGAGCCGATCGAGCCAACAGCTAAAGCCACACCCCCGGACATCGAGGGAATGCTCAACAAAATGACTATCCAGTCTATCCGCAAGTTAGCAGCAGCCAAAGGAGCCGACGGAAAAGGGACGCGGGCAAGCATCGCTGCGAGATTAAAGAAAATCGTCACAGAGTCCGATATCTGGGATGCCACCGCCTAACCCAGATTTACAACTCAGGCAAGCGTAAGACCACAACCTCACCCGGTCTTACACTTGCCTTAAATCAGTCTTACGTATGTCTAACAAATTGTCTTACGACTATTGACACGTGTCTAACAATTTGCCATAATGTAAGACATGAAGGTAAGACAAGCTTACCCAAAAACAAACCACCGCCCAAAGTTTACGAGGCCTAGAGCGGTGGATTAGCCCAAAGAAGGACTTGATATGAAATTAGCACAAACGACTGCCGCCACGACAACGATCGACCGCCCCACATCCCCCACCGCGCTGACTTGCTCAGTCTGCCCCTTCGCTCGGCTAATCGAAGACCACCGCTACGTCTGCCAAGTGTCGGAGACTGCCGCCGATGTTGTCAGGGGTCACTGGGAAGCGCGGACATCCTGCTACGAAGCTATCGAAGCAGCAGCCGAACAAACTCCTGAACCTGTGGCTGTTGAAGTTGAAGCGCCGATCGCCCAAACAGAAGCAACTGCAACACTCGCACCCGTAGCTACCGCACCAACTGCCACCGGGGAAAACGAAGAACTTCCGAACCGAGGCGATAATGGGCGAGGCCGGCTGCAACCTATGCCAGTTAAGAAAGTTTCGACTGTTCCAACTCTCGGTAAGAACAGTGATGAACCGATCGCAACCAAAAAACTAATGCTGACATTGGTTGCGGTCAAGCGGATAACGTCTGATGTGGCGGCTTCCAACTTCGATCGCAACGAACTAGAAATAGCAGGCGAGTTGAGTTTGGCGCTGGGCGGTTTTGTTATTCCCCCGGTGGTGGTGCGAGACAGTCACGGGTACAAGATTATCAGCGGGCATTTTCAGTATCACGCGGCAGTTCTGGCCCGACAGTTGAATCCACGCGCCGGGGAAACGATACCCGCGATCATACTCGAATCCGAAAATCAAGCGACAGCCTCAGCCATGCTCAAGATGCTGAAGTTCGCCGCCTAAACTTCGATCACGCCCCATCTCCTAAAAATCGGGATGGGGCCCCTTTTTATCCTAGTGTTCGCGTAAACCACCATTATCAAGAACGCAATCATGAACAAAACCGACTTTTCCATCGTCCGCCTCGAAGCTTCCCTTGATGCCAAAATTGAAAGATATTTCGATACTGTAGACACTGACCCCGACGTGCTCAAACAATTACTCGCCGACAAGCGCTCCGAAAATACCCGCCGTGCCTATGAGCGCGATGTCAACGACTTTTTAATTACTATGACGGGGATGCCTGCCGTGCCTGATAACGTTTTGGAATTTTTGCACCTGGAAGAGCGTCAGGCTGTGTCGGTGGTGTTGAAGTACAAAGCTAAGCTGATCGACAAGGGACTTAAGGAAGCGACTGTTAATCGGCGGCTGGCAGCTATCAAGTCGTTGGTGGAGATGGGCCGCAAACTGGGCGCGTGTCATTATGCTTTGGGCGACATCAAGGGGGAGAAAGTTTCCAGCTACCGGGATACGACGGGGGTTGACCGACCAACTTTTGAGCGGATTTTGCAGCAGTGCGATCGGGCAACTCTGGCCGGGAAGCGTGATTATGCTTTGTTGCGCTTGCTGTGGGGTAATGCTTTGCGACGAAACGAAATCAGCCAGTTAAATGTTCGCGACTTTGACCCGGCCGGTAAGACTTTGCGGATTTTTGGCAAGGGACGCGGGACGCAAGCTGAGATGATCGACTTGGGGTCGGCGACGGTTCAGGCGATCGCTGACTGGCTCGAAGCTAGGGGCGGCAATTCCTCTCAAGATGCTCCCCTGTTTACGGCGCTTGATTTTGCGAATACGGGCCATCGGCTGACGGGCGACGGCTTGAGACGAATCATTGTCCGTCACTGTGAAAGTGCTGGCATTACCAAGCAAATGTCACCCCACCGCATCAGGCACAGCGCAATCACGGCGGCACTGGACGCAACAGACGGGGATGTGCGAAAGGTTCAAAAACTCAGCAGACACAAGAATTTAAACACGCTCATGGTATACGACGACAACCGAGGGCGCGACCAAAGAGACGTTACTGATTTACTTGATGGGATGTTCTAGTAGTTGTTAGACCCAACAAAAAATCCCCAAGTAGCTGAAGCTTGGGGATATCCGGTTTGTTTCTTTCTTCATCACCTTGTAGCAATTTCAGGTAATGCACTTTCCCAGCCTAGGACTCGAAACGGTTACGGCTAGGTCAGCATACAGAAATTTCTGATTGACTTTCTAGCTTTTAGAAGTGGGGTGCCATTTCCAGGCAACGGTGTATCAAACGTCTTGGCAATCAAAGCAGCCCCAACAATGTAGCTTTTGAGACATAGGTAAGAATGTTGGGGCAAGGGTAAGACAAAATGTGAGAGATTTAAGCCGACACAGCAAAGATAACTATAAAAGTTACTAATAAAGCTGTATGGTTGAGTCTGTAATTTACCAGACACATCTATGTCTTTGCTGGATAGGGCAAATTTTAGAAGAGATCGAATTATTGTTAAGGCTGAGATACTTCAGGGTAGTCAAAGATGCTAACGGCTTAATGTCACTGATTTTATTGTCCTCAAGGTTGAGCTTAATTAGGTTAGCCAAAGATTGTAGGGGTTTGATGTCGTTGATTTGATTGTTCTCAAGGTTGAGCTCAGTCAGGCTAGTCAAGGATGCTAGCAGTTTGATGTCACTGATTTTATTGTCCTCAAGGTTAAGCTCAGTCAGGTTAGTCACGGATGCTAACGGCTTAATGTCACTGATTTTATTGTCCTCAAGGTCGAGCCGAGTCAGGCTAGTCAAGGATGCTAGCGGTTTGATGTTCCCGATCTGATTGCTGTTGAGGTTGAGCCGAGTCAGGTTAGTTAAGGATTGTAGCGGTTTGATGTCCCCGATTTGATTGCCATCAAGGTCGAGCCAAATCAGGCTAGTCAAGGATGCTAGCGGTTTGATGTCGCTGATTTGATTGTTAGTGAGGTTAAGTCCAGTCAGGTTAGTCAAGGATGCTAGCGGTTTGATGTCCCCGATCTGATTGCCATCGAGGTGGAGCCAAGCCAGGCTAGTCAAGGATGCTAACGGCTTAATGTCACTGATTTTATTGTCCTCAAGGGAGAGCGCAGTCAGGTTAGTCAAGGATGCTAGCGGTTTGATGTTCCCGATCTGATTGCTGTTGAGGTCGAGCCGAGTCAGGTTAGTTAAGGATTGTAGCGGTTTGATGTTCCCGATCTGATTGCTGTTGAGATTGAGTTCAGTCAGGTTAGTCAAGGATGCTAGCGGTTTGATGTCGCTGATTTGATTTTCGCTGAAAGAAAGCCCAGTCAGGTTAGTCAAGGATGCTAGCGGTTTAATGTCCTTGATTTGATTTTTGTAGAGGGAGAGCGAAGTCAGGTTAGTCAAGGATGCTAGCGGTTTGATGTCCTTGATTTGATTTGTGTCGAGGGTGAGTTCCGTGAGACTCGAAAGTTGTCGATCGGCTGCCTCGCACTCAGTAGTTCCCGCTTTCTCCAACAGCACCTCAACAGTATGTTTAGTTTCAGGACTCAAAGAAGCCTTTTCGCGACACCAATCAGCAAATGTCCTTCCACTATCGCCCCGTTGGTTCTGAACAACCCATGAGGAAAGTTCATTTCCACTATTTTGCGACTGACTCGATACTACCAACAGGAAAACCAGGATTAATAAAATCATAGGGACGAACCTCTCTAGATTTTTATATATTTCCCCATCTAGGACTTGAAAATGCAGAGGGTATGTCAGGAAATGGCAGAAATATTTGCCTGCAGTAAAAGCTTAGTTCAAAAACTTGTCAAGCAACAAAAAATCGACGGGAATTTACAGCC
>NZ_JAUBRM010000139.1:0-10845 GCF_036701905.1 Microcoleus sp. MON2_D5 | reverse complement strand
ATGCACCTTACTTGCTCTCCATTTTTGGACACCATACCTAATTTACCACTATTTGAGCCTTAACTGAACCGTATTGCTTAAGAACGTCCTAATCGAGCGAGGTTGCTATATTTTGCCACTCACCTACTGAAACCCTGACCACAAAAATCGGGCGTTCCATAATGGCGGGATGATTTTGATTGTTTTGTGGGGTGGGCCCATGAACCCGTCCGATATATTTTCACCGCAGGCGGGACGCCTAACCCCTACTCCCCACAAGCATCATCCTCCAATTGTGCAACGCCAAAAATCGACAGATCAGCCTCCCAAAATCATCCTACCCGCGTGTGTTTCCAAGAACTTTAGCTTTCGCGAGATCTGATCGAAGCAATCTCAAAACTCAAAACTTTTTCCCCCTTCGCCTTCCAACGGTGCAGGCACTGTGAAATAGAAACTGCTTCCTTCTGAGACAACACTTTCGGCCCAAATTCTGCCGCCGTGCTGTTGCACGATGCTGCGACAGATAGCCAACCCCAAACCCGTACCTCCTTTTTGGCGGGAGTCAGAAGCATCGACTTGTTGAAACCGTCCAAAGATTGTTTCTAGTTTATCCGCAGGAATCCCCCGCCCTCGATCTTTGACTTCAAATAAAACCCGATCGCCCAAATCTTCAACCCTGACAGTTACTTTACTCCCCGGAGCCGAGAATTTAATCGCATTGCTCAACAAATTTACCAACATTTGAACGATTCTGTCGGGGTCAGCCCAGATTTTTGCTGTTTCGGGGATAATCGACAACTCAATGTTACTTTCTGCCGCCAAAGAAAGTACAGCTTCTGTAGACTTCCGCATCAAAACCTGGGCCTCGCACCACTGCTTGACAAGGATAACTTGGCTCGACTCGAGGCGTTCTAAGTCTAGAATATCGTTGACCAAACGCACTAACCGTTCGGTATCGCTCGAAGCGATTTCTAACATCTGTTTGGCAGTTTCCGGTTTATTTTTCAGTACCCCAGCCGCCAGCAAACCTAAAGAACCGCGAATTGAGGCAAGCGGCGTTCGCAGTTCGTGGCTGACAATCGAAATAAACTCATTTTTCATTTTCTCAATTGCCCGACTTTCTGTGATATCTGTGACTGTGCCGACGTGACCGATTAGTTGAGCTCTGTCGGAAAAAATCGGAGCTGTTTTAAGCCGACAAAACCGAATGGTTCCGTCTCGCTGAATGTGGCGGAATTCGCAGGAAAATTCCCCATCTACCGATTGCGATTGAGACCACTTAGACAGAATTAGTTTGAGGTCTTCGCGGTGAACAAACCGCATCCAGCCGTTTCCTAAAGCTGCTGCCGGTGTGAAGCCACCAATTGCTTGACACCGAGGATTTGTATAGGTACATTTCCCCTCTGTATCGATTTTGAAAATGCCCACGGGGGAACTCTCGCTCAGAGAGCGAAATAAAGCTTCGCTTTCCCGGAGTTCTGCTTGAGAGCTTTCTAGTTCTCTGGTTCGCTGCAAAACTCGCATTTCTAACCGTTCGTTGAGCTGTTGGAGGGCGGCTTCAGCAAGTTTGCGATCGCTAATATCGCGGTGCACTGATACCCAGTGGGTAAACTCACCATTTTCGTCCGCTAGGGGCACAATGCTCATTTCTACCCAAAATTCCGTCCCGTCTTTGCGGTAATTGATCGAGTCAACCCGCACCGGCTGCCAGGTTTTCAAAGCTGTCCGAACTCGATGGAGACTGGCGCGGTCTGTTTTTTCTCCTTGCAAGATGCGGGGCGTTTTGCCAACAATTTCTTCTAGCGTATAGCCGGTCATCCGCGTGAAAGCTGGGTTGACATATAGAATTCGCGGGCCCGGTTCCTCAATCGGTTCAGCTTCGGTAATTAATACGGCGTCGTTAGTGGTGGTGACTACTGATTCCAACAGGCGCAACTGTAATTCTCTAGCTTTGCGATCGGTAATTTCTCTAACTGTCCCCACCATCCGCACTGCATCGCCGGCTTCGTTGTAAAAAAACTTACCCTTCCCCTCAATCCAGTGAATGCTGCCGTCCGGCCAAACCACGCGGGTTTCGTGACAGTAATCCGATCGCTGGGCGATCGCCTGATTTATAGCATTCTCCATACTTTTTAAATCTTCTGGGTGAATGCAAGTTGCAAAACTTTGATAAGTTCCGCCAAAAGTGCCCGGGGTCAACCCAAACAACTCTTCGTGTTCCCTCGACCAAACTATGCGGTTTTTCTGCACGTCCCAGTCCCAAAATCCAATTTTGGTAGCCGACAAAGCTAAGCTAAGCTGCTGATTGGTTTTCCGCAACTCCATGCTAGTAATAGCAACTCGAAGTTCTCGGGCTATTTCGATTTCGCACCGCTGCCAAGGCAAAGATTTTAACCTCACAGTTTCTTGCCACAAGTCAAAGGAATTGCGAGGAGACAGCGGTGGGCTGCCATCCGGTTTAACTTCAATTTCCCCGTCTGGTTTACCGGCCCAGTTGACAGTTTGAATTGTTTCTGGACGAAACCACAAAATGTAATAATTTTGCATCTCGGACAGGGCAAGTACCAGCAAACCGCTAGCAACTTCTTTAAACTTCTCGGATGGCGGATACAGTTTTGAGAGAGAATCTGTATGAAAAATATCCTTAGTTTTTTGAGTTTTTATCCAAGCAATTAAGCTCTCGATTTCTACCAATTCCGGGGTTTTGCCGATGGTTGTTAAATTTTCATTGGCACACACAACTCCACCGGTAGCGCCCACTAAGGTCAGTAATTCATCTGGGGATTTAAGTAAACCTTCTACAAACCAGTGTGATTGAGAAATTTTGGTGACAAACTTATGGCAATTTTCTTTTAAATAAATTGCATATTCCCAATTTTCGCTATCTTGTTTGTAGCTAAGTTCTAGATTCACAAACTTGGCTAGCAGTTCGCAAGCCTTTCTTGTTTCGTAGCTGACATACTTTCGTGTAGGGTGGTGACAAGCGATCAATCCCCAGAGTTTTTGATCTTTGATTAATGTTAAGGTCATGCTAGCACCAATGTCCATGTTTTTGAGGTATTGAACATGGCAAGGGGAAACTGCTCTCAACAAAGAGAACCCCAGATCCAGGGGGCGACCGGTCAGCGGATTGCAGTGAGGAATTAGTTCTACAGGCTGACAGTTAATATCGGGAATAAACCGAATTAAATTCATGTTGAACAGGTTTCTTGCCTGGGGGGGAATATCGCTAGCCGGATAGTGCAGTCCCAAGAAAGGAGCCAAATTTTCTACTTTGTCTTCGGCGACAACTTCCCCCGCACCTGTGGCATCAAATTGATAGACGATCGCTCGATCGAAACCGATCATCCTCCGCACTTCTTCAACTGCTTTCTGACACAGCACTTGCAGGTTGGGTGTTTTGTGGATTTTGTCTATCGGCTCTTGGACTAAATGATAAAAATTGAAAGAATCGCTATGTTTTGGGGAAACAGCCGATTCGAGTTCAAGAATTACTGCTGAACTAGATTGATGCAGCGTCCCCTGAAAAAAAGACTGGCGGTTTTGACTTGTGAATGATAATCTGATACCGTTAGATTGATGGCAGTTTTCAAATAAAGCTTTTTCTATAGCCTCAATTTCCTCAGTTTCGACAAATTCCTGTAAAAATTTGCCCAAAAGTTCTTCGGGATAAATGCCGAGATCCTCAAAAATATTGTTGCTAACTTGCAAAATTTTCAACTCAGGAGATTCCAGCACTAAAAGGATGCCATGAGGTTGGATCGCAGCCGGGGCGTAAATTTGTTCGCCGTCGCTGTCATTGAGATTGTCTGTGTCTGAGGGCAATACCATTGCTTTCATCTGATTAATACTTCTCTAAATTAGCCTGTGTTCTCGATCGGCGCGCCAGCATCAATCAAAAGCACCGCGTCGGCATCACACCATCTAACAATCCCAAGTCTGGCTAAGGCTTCCTGAGTTGTTTCGGGCACGCACTGCATATTTACTCCTAGTTATCCCATTTAAAAAAAAGACTACAACTGTAGGTACGCGATCGAAACCCATCTCTCATAAGTGATTTCCAGTTCTTCAATTCTTTAATTCTTTAATTTTTTAAATCTCAAATGGGATTAGCGCTGTGCTTGAGCCAGTCTGTTTCTGAGTTGAGTCCGCTCCAAACGATTCAGGAGGCGAGCAATTAATTCCGGTTTCACGATCGGCTTGTTAACGTAGTCGTCAGCACCTGCGACAAACATTTGGCGCACTGTTTCCGATTCGGAATGAGCTGTCAAAAACAGCACTGGAAGCTTGCTCCAGCGCAAATCGTTGCGAACTGCCAAACACAGCTCGATACCGCTGTAACCGGGCATCTCCACATCTAAAATTAGCAAATCCGGACAAGTCGTTTCCAGTACCTCCCAGAACTTTTCGGGATCGTCCAAGGTTGTTACTTGAAATCCCCAAGGTTGTAGAATTACTTGCAGTGCAGCCAATAGATGCACGTCATCGTCTACCACCATAACTTTAGCTTCAGCAGGGCCAGTCTGGTCGATTAGTTGGGCCACTGCTTTGAGTATATCTGCTGGGGGCATAGATTTGTGTAAAAAGCCCGAAGCTCCCAAACGAGCAACTTCTATTCGATCGCTCAATTGATTGTGTGCGCTAAAAACCATCACCGGAATTTCGGGCTTTTCACTGCGGAGTTCGGCTAAGAGAGAAAGTCCGTTTTCTTGAGATCTGGAAAATGTCAAATCCAGCAAAATCGCGTCGGGAGGCTGTCGAGAAATCGCATTTCTTGCCGCTTGCGGAGAGTTGGCAACTTCTATCTGGAAGCCGGAACCGGATGCTACTGTTTTCAGTTGCTCGCTCCCAAAAGTATCATCATCAACAATCAGCATTCGGCGCTTTTGGGAAACCGCAGGAACCAAATCGCCTTCTGGTTCGGGCGACGGGTCATCGAATATATGTTTGAGCTTATGCAGAAATCCCTCAATCTCCTGAGCCGTCCCCGGTTTCAAGATGTTTTCAGCCTTGAACAAATGTTCTATCTGGCGCGCAAATTCCGAACCTTTCGGCAGGCCTAACGTTCCCAAAGAACCGACTAATTTGTGAGCTTGAGCCTGGGCTTCCTCGCGCACTTCGCCCTCCAAGCTTCCGTTTTTCAGTTGAGCGATCGCGCGATCGAATATCGCCACCTTTTCTATAAAATTAGCTTTTAAATTTCCCCGCATTTTGGCAATCGCATTCAAGACTTTGAGACGGCGTTCGTCTTTGTTTAATTCCTGGCTGGACCCGCTGGATTCAGTAGATAAAGTCTCTTGAGTTTTAGCAGTTTCTGCCGTTTCCTGCCCAACTTGTTGGCTCTCAATCTCATCCGGCAGACTTTTGAGCCGATAGCCCAATCCGTACACGGTTTCCACTAAATCTACTGTCATCCCGGCGGCTTTCAGCTTCTGCCGCAGCCCCTTGATGTGAGCAGTAACGGCTTCTTCTTGAGGAAATTCGCCGGCCGACCAAATGCGATCGAGGATGGCGCTGCGACTGAAAATGCGCCGGGGATTTCTCAGGAAAAGTTCTAGCAAATTGTACTCTTTGGGAGTCAAGTGCAGCACTTTTTCGGCATAAGTTACTTCCGTAGTGTCCGGGTTGACTTGCAGTTTTTCCCATGTCAAATTTGTACTCGACAAAGTTGTCTTACCCCGGCGCAGCAAAGCCCGAATTCGAGCGATTAATTCTTCGAGATTAAATGGTTTGACCACATAATCGTCTGCACCCGCCTCTAAACCTTGGACTCGATCGTTGCTGCTATCTAGCGCTGTCAGCAGTAAAATCGGCATTTGGCAGCCGGACGATCGCAATTTTCGACACAAACTAATGCCGTCGAGTTTAGGAATCAGCACATCCAAAACAATCAGGTCGTAATCGTATGCCTGCACCAAATACAACGCTGTTTCACCGTCTGCGGCCGCATTCACATTGTAATTGTGAGAGTTCAGCGCTTGAGTCAGCAAACTGACTGTAACTGTGTCATCTTCTACCAGCAGGATTTTCATCAGCGTCACCTGTCCTTCCAACTATATTTTGGAACTTTTTATCGGTTTTTGGGCATAATTCAATAGCGTTTTTACAACTGAATTTAAAAATCCCTACCTTCAGTATAACAAATAGTCTTCTTGAAATAGAATAATCGTTAATAATTATATTGTTTTAAATTTATTTTTTCCTCTCAAAATACCTCCTTATATTCTGGCTGGAAGTTTATGGTTTTTTGGACTTCAGCGCTTGCTGAATCTTTTGAATCAGATATTGCGAGGAATCTTGATGTTTAACTAAGTCTTTCAACTCGGAAACCGCTACTTCGGCGTGTTCTATCTCTCGAACTAAAGAATTAGCGGTAACACTTTTTATGACTCCCAAAGGTTCTTGGAGAGCGGTCAATGAATTGAAATTTTTTTCCGCTATTAATTCTTCCAACTCTAGCAGGGCCATTTCTGCGCGATCGATCTTGATTGTCACTGATTTAGCCACATTAGCACCCGCTCTTGCTGCCTCCGTGAGTTCGTGAACTCGAAGTTTAAACCGACTGGCAATTTGCTCCATTTGAGTCCCCAATTCAAAAGTTTTACTTGCCAGTCTGCCAATTTCTAGACTCACTTTGCTCAGACCGCTGGGCTGACTTCCCATTTGATTGGTAACTACAGCCACCTGTACTGCTAAATGCCTGACTTGTTCGATCGCCTCCCGGATGGTTCGGGAGGTGCGGTTAACCGTTTCTAAATCATTAGCTATTGCTTTGCCCACGCCCAAAATTTTATCTGTATTGTTGCAAATAGAATTAGCACCTTGAAAAGTAGCTTGAAATGCTTGGCGACCTTCCGAAGAAATCAGTTTCGCAATCCTCACAAATCGCTGATTCATTTGAGCAATTTCTTCAGCTTGTTTAACCAGTGCCACTTGCTGGGAATTGGGACTGGTCTGCAACTTTTCTGTTTGACGCTGTTGAATTTTTAAAAGCTCATTACATTCGTGAACCTTAGCCTGTTCTTGTTGAAGGAGCGCCAAATACTTGTGTCTTTCTACTCGGTATTTGTGAATAACTTTGTTAGCTTGCGATAAAAGTCTCGACTGGGCAATTACCATAGTTTGAACGTCCAAAATGCGGTAGCTTTGGTTTTCCATTACCACAATAATCGGTTCATAAATCAAGTCTTTGTGCCTGTTGAAAGAGGCTTGCACGGCATCGTCAATTTTCCAGTTTTCCGAAAGCACCAAAGGCGGAATTCTAATAAAATCTAACAAGGCTCGAATCGGGTGGGAGCCGTAAAGTTTTACGCGATCGGGAAAACTCATTTGCTCTCGAAATTTGACGCGAGAAATCATGCCCAATACTTGTGATTCATGAGTAATAATGACTCCCGGCAGGTCTGGTTCTTGCTCAAATCTTTCAGCCACTACCTGTCCTGGAGTTGCAGCGCTCACTTGGAAGTCGTGACACGGCAGATGTCCGATCGTGAAATCGGGGGTGAGTTGAGTTAGATTGCTCATTTACCCGGATAGCGTTAAGTACAAGTTAACAAATTATATATTAATATAATACTGGAATAAGATTGTTGAAAGTAGTCAAAGACCCAGCACGGAAGTGACTGGGCTTGGGGCCTAAAACTTCATTTTCAGTTGACCAGCCTGAGACCTTTGATGTCTAGGTTTTTTGAGTAATGACACCAAGGGGATGCGTAGCTAGTTCCCTGTTCTGTCGTTAAGGGTTAAACATTTTTATTTGGGTTAAGGACGTGCCATTAGGCGAATCAGCTCAGAAAACAAAGGCGCGTGCTAACTTCACCCCAGCAATGGGAGTGGAATTGCTTAGTTTCCATCAACAACCCGGTTCACAAACACAACCAGAAGCGATCGATTATATAGCCGTATCCCTTCCCCCCGTTTCCTCCTACCGCTTTCGCGCTCGTAAAGCGCTGCAGCGGGGGTCACTCGCCCAGAAGAAAGATGACAACTATATGGAGAAATTAGCTCTCTGGCTCCGGGGCCTTCTATTACCTACTTTCTGACTACTGTCATCTCAAGTCTGTTGGATGGGCCGCGCCTGCTGTGTCCCAGGTTCCGTCCTCACAACAGGGCCATTCATATTTTGTTCTTTAAAACAACCGGGAAAATATCTAGATTGAAACCAAAAACCTTAAATCGGACTTTGCCACTAGCAACCTTTGAGGCTGCTTACCAGTTGTTACAGCAAATGGCTGAAATCCCAGGGGCGATTTGGCTTACCGACGATGCGATCGCTGATTCTCAAAATCGGGAATATTCGTCGGAAAGGTTTGCAGCAGTGGTATCAGATCATTTTAGCGCGCTGCTGCGGGGCAATCTATTAGATGAGTTCGCAACAAACGGACACAAGCACAGCGAAAAAAATCTCCATTCGCAATTGAATGTGCAGTTGACTTTCGACCCCGGGGCGATCGCCCATTTCCTGTCTCCCCTCGCAGACAAACTCGCAGAAATAACCCCCGCACCCTCGTGGCAAATTGACATTCGCGCCCTCAAACAAGGAATTAAAAATATACAGCCCAACTCGGCCGTTATTCAAAGCGAATTTACCCTAAATTTGCTGGGTCTTCTCGCTGCCAATGCCAACCCAAATAATCGCCTGCCCCTACACAGCCAAACAGAAATAGAGGGAAAATCAGCGCCCAAAGTTATAGCTCCAGAAACGCTACAAAGCCAGATTGCCGAAGCCGTCAATCAATTACAAATTGCCAGTCCTTGCATTTCATTGTGTCAGCCAGTAGAAGCTGCTTTGCAGCAGCAGCTCGAACAAGAGCGACTTTTGAATCAGGTGACAACTCAAATCCGCCAGAGTTTGGAATTGCCTGTAATTTTGTCAAAAGCAGTCGAGCGAGTGCGAGAGTTTTTGGAGGTCGATCGCCTGTTAATTTATCAATTTGAAAAAGTGCCAGTATCGCACAATGGCGAGTTAGCTAAAGAAATACCTGCGGCGGTTTCTGGATCGGGCGAAATTCAAGAAAATTCCGGGTCTTACTTGTATTTAGGTCGCGTCACCTACGAAGCTTTAGCCAACGATGCTATCTCGTCTGTACTGAATTTTAGTGAAGGCGCGCAGTGTTTTACCAATGGAGTCATTGACAGAGAGAAATATCGCAAAGGCTTGGCTTTGTGCGTGGCGGATGTGGAAACAACTTACTCTTCGCAGCCTTGTTTTTTAGAGTTGATGCGGCGCGCGAAGGTGCGCGCGAAGTTGCTAGTGCCGATCGTAGTTCAAGACGAGTTGTGGGGACTGCTAATTGCCCATCACTGTACTGTTCGGCATTGGGAAGAAAGCAAAAAAACATTTTTGCGGCAAATAGCAGAACATTTGGCGATCGCTATTTACCAAGCCGAACTTTATGCACAAGTCCAGCAGCAAAAGCGCACCTCAGAACAGCGCGTAATAGAGCGCACGCAAGAACTGCGCGATGCACTGGTGGCCGCCCAGTCTGCCAGCCTCGCCAAGAGCGAATTTTTGGCAGCTATGAGCCACGAATTGCGGACTCCCCTCACCTGCGTCATCGGCATTTCCGACACGCTGCTGCGGTGGTCTTACGGCAAAGTTGGCAGTAAAGAAGTGCCGCTGCAAAAGCAGCGGCAGTACCTGCAAACTATCCGAGACAGCGGCGACCACTTATTAGAATTAATTAACGATATTTTAGATTTATCGCAAGTAGAAGCGGGAAAAGCTGTATTAAAAATTAGTGAATTTTCACTTTCTAAATTAGCTTCTCAGAGCCTGCACGCTCTCAAAGAAAAAGCTGCGGCTAAAGGGGTGGAACTGGTGCAAGAACAGCGGATAAAACAAGAGTGCGATCGCTTCATCGCTGACCCGCGCCGCTTGAGACAAATTCTCTTCAATCTTTTAGGAAATGCGATTAAGTTTACTCCCAAAGGGGGGCGAGTCATCCTGCGAGTTTGGGTGACAGAAGATAAAAATCGAACGCCTGCAGTGCGGCAGCCCGGTACTGCACCTGCTGGCAGTACCGCTGTTTTTCAAATCAAAGATACTGGCATTGGAATTCCCGAAAATCAGCGAGCGCTTTTGTTTCAAAAATTCCAGCAGTTGGATTCCCCCTACCGCCGGGAATACGGCGGCACCGGTCTGGGATTGGCCTTAACTAAACAGTTAGTAGAGCTTCACGGCGGCGCGATCGAAGTCAACTCTCAAGTGGATGTCGGCTCTACTTTTACCGTTTTTATACCCATCCAAACTATAACCAAAGATGAATCCACAAAATTCACCTATGAAAAATCTAATTCATCTTTACCGCTGCATTATTCCTCGCGGGGCAGCCTCGTACTCGTGGAAGAAGATGAAGAAACTGCCATGCTGATTTGCGATATCCTGACAGCCGCAGGACTGCAAGTGGTGTGGATGATTGAAGGTTCGGCGGCGGTGGAACAAATTGAACTTTTGCAACCCAATGCTGTGATTGTCGATATGCGTTTGCCCGGTATGAATGGCTGCGAAATAATTCACCAACTGCGCCAAAAACGCGCTACTGAAAATATCAAGATTCTAGCTTTAAGCGCTCATGAAATTCCGCCCGATCAGATATCTCTCGTGACGGCGGGAGCTAACGAGTGTTTGGCTAAACCGATTCACCCGGAGCAATTGCTGGACAAAATTATTTCTTTAATGACCGGGATTGGTAATGGGTAATTGGGGATGGGGCATTGGGCATTGGGCATGGGGCATGGGGCATGGGGCATTGGGCATTGGGGATGGGGCATTGGGCATTGGGCATTTAATATAGCAATCCTATATGAATTGTGAAAAGGCATCAAATCTTTTCAAGTTAGGAAAATTGAAAAGATTATATTTAG
>NZ_JAUBRM010000007.1:72403-122397 GCF_036701905.1 Microcoleus sp. MON2_D5 | reverse complement strand
ATGCACCTTACTTGCTCTCCATTTTTGGACACCATACCTAATTTACCACTATTTGAGCCTTAACTGAACCGTATTGAATTATACCCGTAGAAAAGCGATCGGACAGCAGGGCGATCGCCGTTGCTTCAAATACTCCCATTCCCGCCGATGCTCCGGGTACGACTAAACCGACAACAGGTGGATATTACTTTGCCGAAGGCAGATATTATGAAAATCCCCCAGAAAGTGGGGAGGGTTTTTTAGCCTTTCCACTTCCGCACATGACTGTGCTGCAAAATGTGATGTCTGCGCCTGTAAAGGTGAAGCAGGTTGAATCGGATGAGGCGCGTCTGAAAGGGTTAGAATGGCTGGAAAAAGTGGGTTTGTCAGATAAGGCCCAGGTTTATCCTTCTAAGCTTTCGGGGGGACAAAAACAGCGGGTGGCGATCGCCCGCTGTTTGGCTATGGAACCGGAAATTTTGTTGATGGACGAACCGACTTCTGCACTCGATCCAGAAATGGTTAAAGAAGTGTTAGATGTGATGAAAGCTTTGACGAAAACGGGAATTACGATGGCAATTGTAACTCACGAAATGGGTTTTGCGCGGGAAGTCGCCCACCGGCTCTTGTTTCTCGATGGCGGAAAGGTGGCGGAAGATGTGCCGCCGCAGGAGTTTTTTAGCAACCCAAAGTGCGATCGCGCCAAGCAATTTCTGGAAAAAATGCTTTAATTCATATAAGGATTAGAGTTTTTAACCGCAGAGGACACAGAGTTAGAGGAGAAAGAGACAGTTGCGGTAGGGTGCGTCAGGTTGGAGATGCTCGATCGGCACAAAAAGTATACGAACGGGACACCGTTTGTTGCCGACGTGCATCAGTGGTGAGCCTGTTTAAATGAAACTGAAATCACTGGCGCTTATTATGCTAACAGAAACTCCGTTTAAAGCAGCTATAATTTCTCCTGTTTCCCCAAACTGAATCAATGTTGCACCGCTATTTTCAGTAAGAGTTAATTGCTCGAATGTCAAGCCATTAGCTAGCATCAGCAAATCTTTTCCCGCTTCAAAATCGGCAATAATATCGATACCAGAATTGGCAGATAGTAAAAAGCGATCACTCCCAGCACCTCCAATTAAACAATCATCCCCCAAACCGCCAATCAGAGTATCATTACTTTTGCCACTAATCAAAGTATCATTTCCCTCGCAGCCGTCTAGTAAATCATTGCCAGCACCTCCACTCAGATAATTATTGCCAGCACCTCCGCAGAGGGTATCATTACCATAATCACCGTAGAGAGAATCCTCCCCTTGGCCGCCGAAGATTATATCATTTCCCTTGCCTCCAAATGCGATATCGCTGCCTTTGCCACCGTCGATAAAATCATCACCTTCACAGCCCAAAATTAAGTCGTTGTCTTCTTTACCATTTATTGAATCATTGCCGCGATTGCCGAAGATGATATCTTCGCCTTCATGACCAAGGATGATGTCATTACTTTTGCCGCCCAAAAGGATATCATCTCCCTTGTTGCCGTCAATAAAATCATTCCCTCTGTTGCCGTAAAGGATGTCGTTTCCTTCACCGCCGTAGAGGTTATCATCGCCTAAATCGGCATCGAAAATATTCGGATTTAAACTGCCGTAAAAAGCATCATTTTCCGGTGTACCCAACTGAATTGCACCGCTACCATTGCCGTTGATAATGTTGTCAGGTTGGTTTGGGCGATCGACTGTTGGATACTCAATAGTATTGCAAATGCAATCAGTATTACTTCCTGGTGTAACAACGGGTACTGATGGTGTTGGCGTCGGTGTTGGAGTCGGAGTTTCCGCAGGAGTAGGCGTCGGAGTTGGCGTCGGAGTTGGCGCTGGAGTTTCCGCAGGAGTTGGTGTCGGAGTTTCCGCAGGAGTCGGAGTTGGCGCAGGCGTCGGCGTTGGTGGAGTCGGCGTCGGAGTTGGCGTTGGTGGAGTTGGTGTCGGAGTTTCCGCAGGAGTCGGCGTCGGAGCTGGCGTTGGTGGAGTTGGCGTCGGAGTTTCCGCAGGTGTTGGAGTCGGAGTCGGCGTTGGTGGAGTTGGTGTCGGAGTTAGTGGGTTGACGGTAATATTCACACGATCGCTATCGGTTTGAGCACCCCCTAATTCTGGAGCTCCGCGATCGTTTGTCGTCAAAGTCAGCGTATCCGTTCCAACAAAGTTCGGATTCGGCGTATAAGTTAAACCCTCTAAAGCAGCATTAATATCAGCCTGTTTTCCCGTATAAATCAGGCTGTTGCTGCCATTCCCCGATCCCGTTAAACCTGTCAGCGAATTGAGCGTAATAATTCCGCTGGTAACGCTGAGATTAACTTCGACAGACTCACTATCTGAATCCGATACAGAGATACTATTACCGTTGCTAGCAGAGAAGATGCGAGGAGTATTTTCAGTCGTCGTTTCTTTGCCATCAGTAGTAATGTTGACACTCCAGCTAGCAATATTTCCCGGAGTAGTAGCACCGGAAGCTTTACTATTCTCTTGGTTGGCATCAACTGCATACAATTTCCAACTGCCATTGGGGTTAGTTTTATTAAAAACAGAAAGAGTCGAACCGTAAGGCCCTTCTGGTGCCCCGGTCGGTGTTTGCGTATTGTTGTTATACAAAAAGGGATAAATATCGCGAAAACCGTTTAACGAATAGTTACTCGGTTTGTAGTTGCCTGAAGCAATAATCGGCAAAGTAGTAGGGTATGGCTGACGAAGAAACGCAGCCGCATTATCATCGAAGTTCAGCGTGATGTTGTTAAGTGGTGCAGAGCCCACGTGAGACATTAACACTACATTTTGTCCCTCTGGGCCAACTAGCAAGAGGTTGATTACCTGCGATGAACCATCCAAGCCATTAAAAGTTTGGACATTGTTGAGAGTGGCTGTAACGCTGTCTACATTTCCCGTCACGCCTGAAACATCGATCTCAGACGGATACGGTGTCGCTAAAACGTTATATACCAAGTCTCCGCTGTTGAGGGTAATATTGTTAGAGTTAGTTGTGGTAGTAGTTGTTTTTCCCGGTACAGTGTTGACTGGTGGTTGATTGCGGCGAAGGGAAAATTCCGAAGTATCGCCTGTAGTTTTGTTAGTAGCAGTAGCAGCGATAACCGGTTTGCCTGCTACTGGAATGTAGGGGAAGTTAATATTAGCATTGCCAGCACTATCTGTAGTAACGTCTTGGAAACCTAGAAAAGTTTCACCTTGATCTGCACCTGCCGGGTGATAACTGGTATTTGCAAAGAATTCGACCCGGAAGTTGGCGTTAGGAGTGCTGTTGAGAATGCCGCTGACTGTGTTGCCGCTAACTGAGGTCAGAACCGGGAAATTTTGCAGATTGTTGCTACCTGTATCAGCGTCGCCTAAATCGTTGGGAGTGATGCCAGTATTGCCTAGTAAGTCAATTCCTAATTCTTTGTTGTTAAAGATGCTATTCCCTTGAATAGTGTTGCTGGCGGAACTTCCAATAATTTCAATACCACTACCATTATTGTTAGCAATGACATTTCCTTCTCCGGCTGCCGTACCGCCGATGATCGTATTATTCGCGTTGCGACCGGAGATAAGAATGCCATCACCATCGTTGCCTAAAGCTATTGTCCCCGTGGCATCAGTCCCTATGTAATTGCCCGTAATTTTGGTGTTTGTGACGCCCCCTGACGCTGTTGCAGCAATAAATATACCTCCAATACCTTCGTTACCAGAGATGACGTTTCGCGAGATAATATTGCCTGTTAGGGTGGTGACATCAGGAGGATTGTTTTGAGTGTAACTTTGGATGTGGACGCCATAGCCCCTGTTGCCTACAGCCGTCGTACCGCTAATATCAGTACCAATGTAGTTGTCTTGGATGGTATTGTTATTAGTTGTAATCAGAATGCCCTTGCCAGGGAAATTTGCGCCCTTTCCAAATCCGTTAATAACCAATCCTTGAATGGTACTGCCACGGGAATCTTCTGGGCCGCCAAAACGGTTTTTCCCTAACTCTAAACCAGCGACATAGGGAGACGAAGAAGGCAAAGATGTTTGTACTAAACTACCATTTAGTTCGATAAGGGGTTTACCAGCATATCCAGGTTGAGATGTGCCATCGATTTTAACTGGGCTGGTAATGACAGGTAAGGCTTGATTGCCAAGGGTAATGGTATGAGGCCCAGTGCCGGGAATTTCAAACTCAATTGTGTCTAACCCGGGATTGGAATTAGCTTTTTCGATCGCATTTCGCAGAGAGTCTGGAACGCCATCTAGATCTAAAGTATTTTTAACGGTATAGGTAGCCAAAACAGACGCATAATTTTGCATCGCGTTTGACTCGAATGCTAGGGGCGATTTGATCTTGCCGATTTTTTCTTCTAGTTCCCAGTTGCCACCTAATTTTGCACTCCCTGTGAGATGCTTGGATGCGGCGATATTTGCACCAGTGAGGGATGCAATGCGGTGGAGGAATTGGACACCATCTACGGCTTGTTCATCGAGTCCGCTGGAGGTTTCAATTCTTGTTTCACCAAAGTATTCTAAGGCTGGTTCGCCCTCGATTCCGCCGGGGGTTGAAACCCCCGTGTCATAGCAAAAGTCCTCTAAAGAGGACTGTTTAATGAAATTGTTTTCAGTCCGTTTCAACCGTCTTTCGCTTTGAGACAGGGAATTTATTCCCTGGCGGACTTTCGGGCAAGCGCGGGATGCTGCTGCTACATGGCAGCCGTAAATCAGGATGTCTGCATCAATTTTTAAAGCGCGTCGCCATTGCTGCAATTGCTGGCTATAAGCTTCTAGGTTATCGACAGACAGTCTGGTTTTACCGAGTTGCAAGCTGCCCGGTTCGCCGTGGGAAACTAGATGAATGCTGTCAATATTAGTGCGATTTGCTAGCACTTCGCTAATTTGTTCGACTCCATCTCTGTGGGAGTCGATAATTATTGCTTCTACTCCCAATTTCACTCCATCTAGAAGTGTTTGATAGTCTGCTACTGCCGTATCGATAAATACTATTGTACTGGGGTTATTGGGCCGATCGCTCTTTTCCCCAAAACTCCCATTGCCCGCGTTGATTTGATTCGGAAGTTGGCTCGCACCTGCTGATAAAACTGGCATCATGGCTGTGTACCCTATATCCTAAAGTTAACAATTTTTCATAAATCCAGGACTACCAAACCGGAACTCAAAAAAAACGTTTCTTTGACGGTACCAATACCTAAAATTGTAATTTTTATGAGAGCAACTCGGTTTGCTTGCCAGTCTTAAATTTATTGATTCAGACTATATTGTTTGTGGCTTTGTTCTTGATGAACTCAAACAGATTATTTGAAAAACTTCTGTCTAAGCTCAACTATACCAGCATACGTACGTAAGCAAAAAATCTTAATAAAAATACATATTTTCGACTCGGCTAATCGCGGCAAGTCCGCTGGCAGTATACATTTTCCCACTCACTTACTGCGCCGATCGCGCTGGCGATCGAGCTTTGCCAAAACAGCACCCGAAACATCCGCCAGAATGCTAATTATCCGATACAAAGCCACGGCACTCAGAATTATACCCGTAGAAAAGCGATCGGACAGCAGGGCGATCGCCGTTGCTTCAAATACTCCCATTCCCCCCGGTGCACCCGGTACGACTAAACCGACAACAAACGCCAAACAAAAAGCACCGAACAAGTTGGGAATATTACTAAAGTTCACCGGAGTTAAAGCCGTTACAGTTAGCAAAAATCCGCAGCCCCGCAATCCGATAAAACACATTTGTCCGATTAACGGCACTAAAGGATAGCGTTTAATTGGCAAATTAATTTGGCGACCGGACTTGACACGCAATGTTTTTTTAGCTATGTTGGAAGTAGACTCTGTAGTAAAATTTAGTTGCTCATCCGCAGCCTCCTCAGCCTTTGAATTTTCCCCCTTGTTCTTGGATAACTTCAACCGCTCTACAAAGAGAACGATCGGATTTAAAATTCGGGGATGAATCGCCGTTAAAATAGCAGCAAAACCGACAAGCCGCCAAAACCAATTGAATTTGTCAAAACAAATCAACCCAATCAAAAGGCCTGCCGAAGCCATCAGCAGCGGTTCCAGCAACACGCTGAGAGTAGCAGCTTTGGGGAAAATGCCTGCCTTTTTGGCCTCCAATATTCGACCCCAAAAATGCCAAATATTCCCCGGCAAATACTTGGCAATATTAGTTTTGAGAAAAACTTGAATTGCCCAGGCGGCAGTTACAGGTTGGCGGAATTCCCGCAAAATCAACATCCACACCCAGCCGACAAAAATTAGAGATAATAAAGTGACGCCGAGGGCGATCGCCAGCAACGGAAAACTTTCGGCTCGAATTTGGATATTCGCGACTTCTCGCCAGTGAGTTAAAAAAGCTTTGGCAATAAATAAAAACGTCCCGCCCAAAATCAAATAGCGCAAATAAGGCTTTAAATGCGATTTCGCGAGATTTAAAAAATTCTGAATTCGATGCAAGTGTGGTTTTCCCATTTTCTGATCCCGATTTTGAATTTGGGATTAAGTTATAGTGTTTTATATTTTATATTGGAGATGAGCCAAGGCGGAATTGTGGTTGATTTACACGGCATAATATGACGGAATAAATCTGTTTAACCTAACCTATGCAGACCTCTACAGACTGTGCGTAATGCCCGCCTTACAGACTATTTAGGGCGTTTTTAACCACAAACTTAAATTTAAAATCTAAAATTTAGATCGATATACCTCGCTAGGAGTACATTTCTATGCCCGGCCCGAGCCCTGACGGTCTTTCCTATCTTTTAGATGATAGCCCCAATAGTTTCGCCTTGACTCCGGGCTTTTTGACTCCTTATCCTAACGGATTTTTTGCCCTTGGCGGCAACGATTTTATTATCGGTTCGTCGGATGCCGATCGCATCAGCGGCGATAATGGTAACGATCGCATTCTCGGCGGCAGCAATTCCGATACCCTGTTCGGCGGTGCCGACAACGATGTGCTTAACGGCGGTGTCAGCAGCGACATCCTGTTTGGCGATGCCGGCAGCGATACCTTGCAGGGAGGTAAGGGAGATGACGCCCTCAACGGTGACTCTGGCAGCGACGTTTTAGTGGGCGATGGCGGCAAAGATATGCTGACAGGGGGTTTGGGCTTCGATGCCTTTGTCCTCCGCAGCGACTCCGCAGTCACCGATCCGGCTGCTGCAGACGTTATTACTGACTTTAACAGTTTTGTGGATTCGATCGGACTGACTGACAACCTTACCGAAGCTGACTTGATTCTCGAAGAAATCTCCATCGCCCCCGGTATTTCCAATACATTAATTAAAATTCGCCAATCCAATGCTATTTTAGGCTTGGTAGCCAACGCATCTCCACAAGACCTCGCCGATACATTCATCTCTGCAACTACCGTATTGGGCAACCAACTGGATCAAGCTCGCGATTTAGGCGTTTTGGGCGACACTCAAACGATCGCAGACTCGGTTAGCAACGCCCGGCCAGACAGCCTTTACCGCTTTACTTTGCCTGCAAATAGCGACTTTAAATTAAGTGTCAGCGGTTTGACGGCGGATGTTGACGTTGCTGTGATTAAAGATATTAATGGCGACAATTCTATTGACTTCACCGATATTATTGCTTCTTCTCAAGAATTGGATTTATCGCCGGAGTCGATCGACATCGACGGTTTAGCCGCAGGAACTTACTTTGTCCGAGTTTATCAATACCAAGGCAGTACAGATTTCACCCTAAATCTGTCTGCAACTCCTGCAACTGTTTCTCCTAACAATCCGAGCAACTTGCAAGGTTTTGACTCTCGTTTTGGGTTCGGTTTGGTAAATGCAGCGGCGGCAGTTGCTAACGCTCAAGGTACTGCACCTTTTCCTGACGTTCCCGACTTGGGCGGCGACGAGTGGGGCAGAGATTTAATTAAAGCTCCGGAGGTTTGGGCCCAGGGCTTGACTGGAGACGGAATTGTGGTGGCAGTTATCGACAGCGGAGTTGACTACAATCACCCGGATTTGACGGGCAATATTTGGAGTAATGCGGGGGAAATCGGTGTTGATGCGATCGGTCGCAATAAAGCTAGCAACAGGGTTGATGATGATGGCAATGGCTTTGTTGACGATTTCCGAGGATGGGATTTTGTCAACAACGATAATGACCCGATGGATGATAACAATCACGGCACTCATATTTCGGGTTTAGTTGCTGCGAAAAAAGATGGGGTTGGGATTACTGGAACGGCTCCGACTGCGAAGATTATGCCTTTGAAAATACTTGATGGCGCAGGGGTGGGTAAAATTCGGGATGAAATTAATGCGATTAATTATGCGGTGGCAAATGGAGCGAAGGTGATTAATGTAAGTTTGGGCGGCCAAGAGTTGAATTATGAAGAATTGAATACGATTCGAGCCGCTGAAGCTCAAGGCGCGATCGTGATTTCGGCGGCAGGAAATGATGCTCGCGCCCAAGCAGATTATCCGGCTCGGTTTGCCAATGAGGTAGGAATTGCTGTCGGTGCTGTTAGCCGAAATGGCTTGTTTGCGGATTATTCTAACCGGGCGGGTTCGGATGCAATTAATTATTTTGTTGGTCCGGGCGGCGACGGTGGCACGGCGGGTTCTGGTGATGTTTATTCAACTGTGCCACTTTCTCAACCGGGGATTCCCTATCAATATTTTGCGGGTACTTCAATGGCAGTGCCACAAGTATCCGGCGTGATAGCTTTAATGTTACAAGCTAATCCGAGTCTGACTCCTGCTGAGATTAAGAGGATTCTTACAGAAACTGCGAATCGAGCGGTTTGAATTCGCTCTGGTGCGATCTACAATCCTCAATCTTCTACCAATTATTAAAAGCAAACCGTAGGGAGAGGGCAATGCCGTGTCCTACTTCCCGCGCCGGACATCGCATTGCCCTGTCCCTACAGACGATTCCGTACACTCAATCTGTATCACTACTTTTGTTAGGAATTGGTATTAAAAATTGGCGGCGTAAGTTAAGTCAAATTGGCGACACAGGGTGATGCAGCAGTAGCTTGGTCGATCGAATACTAACTCGTAATTCATGTGGCCGTCTATTTTGGTGATCGGCTGCTTTAAGGGGATGCCCTGAATGTCGTATTGGCGGCGTTCTAAGGCACTCCAGTCGATAATTTTGAAGTCGATTTGGTTCTGCAACTCAGTTGCGATCAGATATAGGTGCATCTTGTCTTGAACTTTCCCAGTCAAGGGAACTTTTATTAACACTGACTGGGTGACAAGGGGTTTTTGGTCGTTGGGATGCTTCTGGGTGTGGCAGCTTTTGAGTTCTATATCGTAAGGTTCTACCTTGAATTTCTCTCCACTGGCGATCGCAGATGAGTGCAAATCTTTCAGGCACTTTTCTAGGTGAGGAATCAGCCCTAAGTCTGGATCACACAGCAGTTTACGAATGTTGGAGGTTTCAGTGACTGTCATTTGAGACTTTTGATGTTATTTTTTGATTCTTAACTTTTAGCTTACCACGAAAAGCAAACCTATCGAACTATACTTGCGACATAGTTCCAAAAATACCGTTTATGGTCAGTATGTCGCAGTTAATAAGACATTTATTTTTTGGCAGCAAACCCGTGTTTTTTGCCTTAATGTTTTAGATTATTTTTTGGTAATTTTCCACAGATTAAGCTCGACATTAGGGTCAGCCGGATCTATTTGATAGTTTTGTTGCTGAATTGCCGATCGCAAAGTAGAGGACGGTCTGTATAAAAATAACTCACTCAAACCGCCGGGAATTGGTGGCGGTTGGGGTTTTTTCTTTGCCAATTCTCGATTTTTGTAGCAAGAAGTGTAACAGCGGGGTTCTATTAGCAGTTTGACTTTTGGTTCTAGGTAATAACTTAAAGGCATGATATGTGCGATATTGGCATCGCTGATAATTAGGGGATTGCTGGCTTGATTGACAGTCCCAGCTACTTCCAAGGCACGCAACCAACCGCTGCCTTTATTCCACCAAATATCTGCTTGAGAACTAACTCCACCGGATATAATACCTGCGGAAAAAACTGCCACTATAACTATTTTCCACAGTTTTTGCTGTTTTAACTTCTCCAAATTGTTACTAATTTTCGCCGACAGCAGGTAAGCCACTGCTAGCTGAATTCCCACATAACAAGGAACTAAATATCGCGGATTTGCCGATCGCCTTCCACCCTTGATTAGATCGGGTACTGCTAAAAATAAAGCAGTTGTTGCAATTAATAACAATACAATCAACCACACTCGCTTTGGTGTTTGTCGGTATAAAAAATAAAGGGCATAGCCGACTAAAGCTAGAATCATGATACCAACTGGAATTAGCAAGGCTAGTTGTGTGGCGTTGGCAGTTCCATCAATGCCTATATCAAAAAATGCTATGCTGAGGGAACCCACCCACCTGCTGACTAATCTTAAGTAATTTGTTTGTTCGGCCCATACTGTTGTGCTCCTAACTTGATTGAAGTTCTCTACAGTATTTACGAGGGAAGGCATGAAGCCGATCAAAGCGATTAAAGCTGCTACATAATAGGAAATGAATGTTTTCACATCGCGCCAGTTGGCAATAACTGCGACGTAGATTGCGTGGGCTGCGGCAACGCAGACAAATAACAAGTGGGTGTAAAATCCCAGTGTTGCTGTGCCTGCATAAAGCCCCCAGGAAAGAACTAGGGCGACAGGATTTTGATTTTCGTCAGAGCGCATTGCTCGCAGCAAGGCTGCACTGGATAAAATAGTAGTTACTGTCCACAAACTGTACTGTCTTGCTTCTTGGGCAAATATGATGTGGTAGGGAGAAATCGCGAAAAGTGCGATCGCCATCCACGCTACTGCTGAAGATTCAAATAACTCCCAAGCCAGCCAATAAATTGCGGGAAATACTAGCAAGCTAATCACGGCGGCCAAACTTCTCATTGCTGCAACGGAACTGCCGAACCATTGCGCCCAATGTCGCGCTAGTACGTAATACAGCGGCGGGTGTTGGGGGTCTTCTGTTGCTAAAGAATTCAGGGTATCGCTTAAAGTTTTTTCGGAATTTATCTGCTGATATTTTTGTAAATCCGAGGGCGAGGTTATTTTCTGGTACGAAATTTGTTTGATTATTTCGGCTTCGGTGTAGCCAGAAACTCTCAAAGAAGTATATGTTTCGTCGATCCAGTAAAATTTGCGATCGAGATTGGCGAATCGAAATAAAATGCCTATGACTAATACGGCGATAATTAAAAATCGCAGCCACTTGTCAAGTGAAGGGTTGTGAGAATTTAGTCGATCGCGATCTTTCGTAGATTCCATTTTATAACTAGCTAATCTGGCACAAATTTTTTCTGTTACCCCACCCGTAAGGTGCGCTAGGCGCACCCTACTAACTTAACAGCCAGAGAGAGGACTTCAGTCATCACTGCGAACAAAGGAATGATTAATCATCCACTCCTTCAATCGGCGCAAAACCCTGCCGCTGAATATTTTCGGTTATGGTGCGGGGTTCGAGGAATTGCAGCAAATAATCCGGGCCACCAGCTTTAGAACCAACTCCCGAAAGTTTGAATCCTCCAAAAGGTTGGCGCGATACGACAGCGCCGGTAATTCCGCGATTGATGTACAGGTTTCCGACTTCAAAATCCGATGCGGCTCGATCGATATGTGAAGGCGTGCGAGAATACAATCCGCCGGTTAAAGCAAAATTCGTACCGTTAGCAATAACAATCGCTTCGCTGAAATTTTTTGCCCGCATCACCGACAAAACCGGGCCGAAAATTTCTTCTTGGGCGATAGTTGCTGTCGGGGATACTTCCGTAACAATGACTGGGCCGACAAAATAACCGGTTTCCGGTGCCGGCATTTCTAAAGCTATTTTAGCTTCGGCCCGACCTTTTTCGATGTATTCGCGGATGCGCGAATGGGCATTGGCATCGATCACAGGGCCAACTTGAGTGCCGGGATTTTCTGCTGGGCCGACATTGAGCGATCGCGTCGCTTCTACCAATCTTGCCACAAAATTATCGTACACCGATTCGACTACAATTACTCGCGAACAAGCGGAACATTTTTGGCCGCTGTATCCAAATGCCGAATAAACTACGCCTGCAACTGCTTGGTCTAAATCCGCACTTTCATCGACAATAATTGCATTCTTGCCACCCATTTCCGCAATTACTCGTTTCAGGTGTTTTTGTCCCGGCTGCAAAATCGCAGCATCGGCATAAATCTGACAGCCCACTTCCTGAGAACCGGTGAAAGTAATCATGTGAACGTCAGGATGTTTCACCATGTAAGCGCCCACGGTTGAACCTTTGCAAGGCACGTATTGAAATACGCCTTTGGGAATGCCAGCTTCGAGCAAAATTTCTGTAATTTTTGCTGCAATTACTGAGGAAACTTCCGCAGGTTTGAGCAAAGTACAATTACCTGCAACCAGCGATGCAACTGTCATGCCGACAGGAATTGCGAGGGGGAAATTCCAAGGCGAAATGATTAAAGAAATGCCGCGCGGCTGATAGCTGTAGCGGTTAGTTTCTCCGGGAATGTCGTAATTTTTCCCTTGTTCTAACCGTTCCATTTCGTCGGCGTAGTAGCGGCAAAAATCTATAGCTTCGGAAACTTCGGCATCGCATTCTCTGACGGGTTTGCCGACTTCAAACACCATCCAAGCTGACAGTTCGTGCCGCCGCTGTTCCATCAACTCAGCGGCTTTGCGGAGGACGCCTGCGCGCTGGCGGACGGGGGTTTTCCGCCAACTGGTAGAGGCTGATTTTGCTGCTTCAAGGGCTTGTTTGGCCTGTTCTTCGGAAAGCAATCCGATTTTGCCGACTACTTCTGTGGGATTGGAAGGGTTGAGGGAATTAACTGTTGCTTCAGTATTTTGGTACTCGCCATTGATTAGGGGTAAATAGGTTTTACCTAAGTTAACCCGCACTGATTTGATGGCTGTTTCTGCTTGTTGCCGCAATTTGGTATTGGCGTAGTCTGTATCGGCAACGTTGGGAAATACTTTGCTGTAAACTAGCTGGCCATTTCCGTTAGCAACGGGCGCGGCTAACAATTGTTCGATCGGCATTTCTTCGGAACTTTGCCGGATGAAAGAACTGTTGGCGGTATTTTCCAGCAAACGGCGGATCAAATAAGCCATTCCCGGCAGCAAATCGCCGTAGGGGCAGTAGACTCGGACGCGATAACCCCGATCGACCAAAAGCTTAGCCAATTTGTCGCCCATGCCGTACAGCACTTGCATTTCAAAGCCGCGGCGCGGTATATTGAGAGTTTCGGCAATGGCGATCGCCCTGGCTTGCGATCGCACATTATGACTGCCAATAGCTGCATACAAATATTCGTGATTTTCTAGCAGCAACTGCGTCATCTGCTCGAAATTTGCATCGGTAGTAACTTTGTCATTGTAGACCGGCTGTGGCCAATCTTTCTGCATCGCTTTGATAGTTTCCTGATCCCAGTAAGCGCCTTTTACCAGCCGCACTGTTACCGGATTTCCGCGTTTTTTTGCCCAGGAAATCAGGTTTTGCAAATCTTGGGCACTGTCGCGCAAATATGCTTGCAATGTAATTCCAATATCCGTGCGACTGCGAAACTCTTCCTCTAACAATAAGTCTTTGAGAATTGTCAGAGTTAAACTTTTGTAAGCATACTGTTCCATATCGAAATGAACAGCCGCGCCCAATTCCTTCGCGCGGCGCAGTAACAGGCGAATTCTCTCGCTTACTTTTTCCTCGCTACCTTTAGCATCCAACGGGTCAAACTGAGAATAAAAAGCCGTTAACTTTACCGATACTTGCACTCGCGGCAGAGTTTCGCCGTCAGCTTTGTCAATTGCATCTACCTGGGGCCAATTCTTAGCTGCATTGGCGAGTTCAGCCATCAATTCCAAATAGCGGTTAAGATAAATTTGCGCCTCAGTTTCAGTGATGACAGCTTCCCCCAAAAGGTCAACTGTAAAACCCATTTTATCTTTGCGAAGCCGCTCTAAGGTTTTAATTACCTGCTTGATATTTTCCCCAGAAATATACTTGTGCGCCAAAGTTTCCACAGCAGGCGCAACCGTCGTCGCAGCCAATTGACCCGGAACCGAATCAGGGCTAGCAAAGTTGAGCAATTTTTTCAATGCTTCGGGCAATTCTACCTCTTGGGCGGTCAGGTATTCTTGCAAGTGGCGGGCAATTTCCGGCCTGCTGCGGAGAGCCGGCAAACAGTCAATAAATCGAAACAACTGCACCCGCAGTCCGGGGCTAGCCATCGCCCAATCCATCAGTTTGTCGTCCCAGCGCATTTGGTCTTGGAGTTGACCGAAAAAAGAGCGCTTTTTCTCTTGAGTTGCCCGCAGGATTTCTGTGGCAATTTCTTGAGTTTTTGCTTCGTAGATGCTTGGAGATATTTGTGCAACCATTGGTAATTAGTAATGGGTAATTTGTAATTGGCAACCAGGGCGGGTTTATGTATTGTGTAACTACCCCCTGATACAATTATAGTTGCTATTTAACTTCAATTTTAACTTGGTAGTTTGCTTGGCGATCGCCTGAAATTTCAATAGTATAATCGCCGCTACTGGCTAGTTGACCTTGCCACTGACCTGTGCTGTCAGCAGTACCTAAATTTTCACCGTTAGGAGCAATAATTGCTGCGCTAACTTGACCTTCTTGAACATTTATTGTCATGCTTTGGCCGCTATTGCACTCTAGTAAGTAGCGCCTGGATATGTTGGCTCGCAAACTATTGCTCAGAGTAGTTCCCGTAGCACCAGCTTGAAAGTAAACTCGCTCGGTTACAGGGGTTTCAACCACAGCGGGAGAAGGAGAAGGAGAAGGCAACAGCAACGGCGACGGTGACGGCGAAGCAAGTTGGGGAACGCCAGACACAGAGGGTATTTGAGTGGGACGGGGCGAGGGATAGATTGTGGCGGGCAGTCGAGTTCCAGGTGCTGGGGGAAGTCCGGGCCGACGGTTGGCGGGCGCTGTTACGACAGGGGGAGGGCTTTCGGGAAGGGGTACGTCAGCGGGTAGTTTGATTTGAAGGTTCGCTCTTTCCTGATACATTCTCCACGCTAGCAAACTGCCGACACTAAGGACAGAACCGACTAACATTCCGCTGAGAAAAACTGCTAAGATTTGCCAGGATCGAGCTGGTTTTGGTTCGGGGTTGGCAGTTGGAATTGTTGGAGGCGGATAACTTGCAAGTTGAGTTGTTGCCGGCGCGCTATCGGCGGCAATTGGAATTGTTTCGGCCTCGTCGATTGGCGCTGAAATATCTTTGGGCGCGACAATTTCTGCGGGAGTTCCTGGGGGTGCGGAAGTTGAATCGCCACTGGCAATTTCAGTGCGTTCGAACTCATCGCTGGCAGTGGAAATTGTTTCCGGTTGCTGAGTCAAAATTTGTTTTTTTTCCTGTTCGTCGCTCATGGGGCTAAATTTATTTTACAAAGACCGCTTTTAGACATTTTACGTTACTGGTGCGATCGCCTGCACTGAAATTATCTAGCAGAAGCAAGAAGGCACGACACGGATTTTGACACGGATACACGGATTAATTATCAAGGGTTAGGCAAAAGTTAGAATGAAGATTGTTCATCTGCATACAAACCTGCCATGATATTAGTCTATATTGTTCAAATTAATTACTGCTTCAATCTCGTCAGGAAATGCTTCTGCATAAGCCCAGGCATTTTTCAAGTCGCTAGCACTAAGATGCGGATAATCTTCTAAAAGTTGAGCATCAGTTGCACCTAATCGACGAGACTCTACCAATCCCCAAACAGAAATTCTAGTCCCGGCAATCCTGGCATTACCGCCGACTACACCGGGAGTTTTTTCAATTCCCTGCCAGGTGTTAGCTAAACTTTGAGCTAATATCTGTATTGCTTGAGCTTTCTCGGGCGGAGTCAGGGAAAGCAGTTGCGGTTCTAATTCTTTTAGTGTCATAGTTAATTAGGGGTTTGACTGTTGGGAATGTCGTATCTATCTTATAGCGATGATCTTTTTACTGATAAGAATAAACAAGTGAATTAATTTCCTATAAAGCTAAGGCTAATGCGGTGTTGGTACATCGAAATCGTTAAAGGATAGAACATTATAAGATGTGCCTGCTAAAGCTCTGACTAGCTTTTGGTCGAGAGTTAGCAAAGGCGCGTCAACTTGCTGTGAAAGAGCAACGTAACTGCCATCATAAGCAGAAATTCCATAATTTAAGGCGATGTTTGTTGCATCTAAAATCAGTTCAGCAGTAGATACTGCACGCAAGGATAAAGCTCTAAGATTAGCTAAATCTGTTGGAACATCGGCAGCAGCGTAAAGTCCAGCACGGACATACTTCCAGATAATATTTGCACACTCAATATAAAACAGATCGGGTACAAATATTTCAGTCTGTGGAATTTCAAGATGGGTAAACAATTGAACGACTTTAGATGAGAGCGGATCGGGGATAAATTGCTTAATCCCCACGCTAGCATCGACTACGCACCTCACAGGATTGGTCATCGGTCGCGATCCTCTCTAATTAAAGCGGTACTATCTAGTATCATCCCCATATTCGCCGGACGAGACTCGCGACGGCGGCTGATTTCTGCCAATAGTTCTGTTACAGACTTTTTACCTTTTCCTGAGAGGGGTTTTGTCTCTGTTGACAACTCGGCTTCTAAAATGGCGATCGCAAAGGCGCTAATCGAGCGGTTTTGAGCCGCGGCTAACTCTTGCAGTCTCGCGTACAATTCCTCTGGTATATTTTCTATTTGCAGGGTAGCCATCTGTTAAACTCCTAGCATAGTTTTCCTAAATATTAGCATAGGCAGGCGGGTTTAAGAGATAGTTACTTTTAAATATAGATTGTTGGTAAAACCCACCCATTGTATTTTTCAAGAGGTATCTTGCGATTTACTGTTGGTTGGGGGCGGGTTTATGAGATTGTTAGTTACAGGCGCGTATTGTTGGTGGAACCCGCACCTACAATTTCCCAATTTCCCATTCCCCATTCCCCATTCCTAATTACCAATTACCCATTAGTAATTATTAGGCAAAGACTGCCAAAAAGGCCGCTCTTCTGGCTTCCTCACAGTATTCGTCGCCGACTGCACGTTTCCTTTTAATTCTTGATAATACCTGTCATCCAGAAAACTAACGCTGACGCCAGCAGGAAGCAGCAGTTGGCGCAATCTTTCCTGAGTGTAATCTACACCGTCAATCATTGGCCCGCGCGGATTTGAAACTAACAACTTGCCGTTAACTGGCACCGAATTGACCATATTCGGCCACCACGCATAACCGCTGTAGCCAAACATCACCGGAACTTGAATAATTTGGTCGTCTCCGAGTAAAAACTCTCTTTTCAACTTCTCTATAATCGGATTAAGTTTCTGATTTTGCAAATAGAGATTGTGTTGAATTAAAGCACGGTTTTTCAAGGCGGCGCTGACAGTTGTTTGAGTGCTCAAACCACGATTGAGCGTCACATCGCCGTAACCTCTTCCCTCCAATTCTTCCAACAGCTTAACTCCGGCTTCGGGACTGGCGATCGCCATTACATATTGTCCGGGAGTTTGAGTGGGAATAAAATTGATAATTTCATCGACTTGGCGAGTCAAAAGCCAAGAAGTATCAATATCCACTGGCGGCCCTTGAATTCTTTGAGCTTGAATAAAATTAAGTACCTCTGGATTAAAACTAGCATTTCCCGAATTCCCGTAATAAACTCGACCCATTGGGTGTCCGGGAATCGGCGGTGTCACCTGCAAATTGCCGTATCCGTCAGACCACTGACTTACAGGGTCTAAAGAACGAGGATTGCCAATTTTAAATACTTTCAAATCCCGGTCTTGATTTGATTTAACAGGCGGGTTTTTCTCTGGTTCGCTATTGCTTTTTATGGCGACCTTAAACTGGCGTATATCCGATTTTTCGGGGAGTTGAACGTATCCGTTTTTCTGGGTATCTTGCATCCAAGTGCGATCGCCCTGGATAATTTTTACTTGAGCGCCCGTGGGTTCTACTGCTTGTTTTAGCTGCGAGATAAATTCGCTGTTTACCGAGCCTCTGTCGCTGACCTGAACTTCGGTTACTGGTGCTGTGTTGGGCGCTATCATCCAAGGACTAACGCCCATTTGGATTGTTGTGGAGGCAATTTCTTGGCCGTTGTTTTGGGCAGTTGCTTTGAGATTAACAGTGCCGTTCCAATTGCGATCGGCAAATTGTTTGGCTTCCACACCTAAAACAATATTCGTGCTGAAAACTAAAGGTTTAGCACCGGATATATCTACAGGTTGCCAGCCGTCGCCCGTCTTCTGAAAAACGCTGATGTGAGGGCTAGCAATGCTGTCAGCAGTGATAAATAACTGAGAGGTTTTGAAGTTTTCAGACAGTGTTAAGTTAACTTGAGAAAGCATTGCTGCACGGCGGGGAGCGCTAACTTTGGTTTGTTTCCAAGTCGGTATCTTGCCGCGCTCGTTATTGCGATCGTTAAATAAAATTAGCGCGCCCTTGGACAAAGACCATTGTTCTTTTCCGGCTTCGTCTTGCTCGTTAATTTGGCCATCTCTGTTGGTATCTCCAGCAAAGAAAAAGTTCGGCGGCGGCGATGCAGCCGGCGTAACTGGGGCGGGAGTAGGTGTTGCAGTTGATTCAGGAGTTGGTTGAGAAGTTGCTTGCTGATTTCTCTCTAACTCTTGTGTTTCAAGTTCTTGTCTGGCTAATTCTTGTCTGGCTAACTCTTGTCTTTCAAGTTCTTTTCGGGCTAACTCTTGCCTTTCAAGTTCTTGTCTTTCAAGTTCTTTTCGGGCTAATTCTTGCCTTTCAAGTTCTTGTTTTTCAAGCTCTTTTCTGGCTAATTCTTGCCTTTCAAGTTCTTTTCGGGCTAACTCTTGCCTTTGGAATTCTTGCCTTTCAAGTTCTTTCCTGGCTAATTCTTGCCTTTCAAGTTCTTGTCTTTCAAGCTCTTTTCTGGCTAATTCTTGCCTTTCAAGTTCTTTCCTGGCTAATTCTTGCCTTTGGAATTCTTGCCTTTCTAGTTCTTTTCTAGCCCGGTCTTTTTTCTCTTGCTCTTTTCTCTCTAATTCTCGACGAGCAAATTCTTTTTTCTCTTGCTCTTGGCGGGCTCGCTCTCTTATCTCTTCTTCCTCGGCTCTAACTTTCTCAACAGAACGTGCAACTTGCATTTCATAGGTAGCGACACTGAGGTTTCCTTGGTATTCGATGGTTTTGTCGATCGCCCCATCTGCCAAAAAAGAATCGTGAGGAATGAGTCGCAGCGTATTGATAGCCAACTGCCACAGCCGCTGGGACTGTTCCCAAGTAGCAGAAGAAGGATTAGAAGTGCGTCCAATTAAGACTGCTTGGGCGGCTAATTTAGCAGCATCGTCCCAATTATATTTGGCTCTTTCTTCTATTTGAATCTGACTTTGAACGTTTTGGAGTTGCTGCGTCAGAGTTTGAGATTGCTGACGGTGGATTGCTGATTTCCAAAGTTCTGCCGGAAACGGGGCGCTGTCGGGAGTTTTGGCAAGGTTATCTAATTGTACTTTCAGCCGATCGCGCAATTTGTAGAGTTCGGAAAGGGATTGCGGAGTTTCGCGCTCTGGCTGTCGCGCAGAGAGTGCGAGTTGGTAGTTTAAGGAAGGTTGAGCCAGTGTTGTGGGGACTGCAACCCAAATAATACCGATGACCACACCGAAACCATTGACGATCGCGATCGCAATATATTTAACCAAGCGCATATAGTTTATCCTCAGACACGCCAATAATTTTACCTAATCTGGGGAGCAATGGGGGATTTATTTATAAGGACTTACGCATGGCGGCCCAGAAACCGGGTTTTTTAATAAAATACTTCGTTGCTGCAGACTGATTCGGTAAAAACCCGGTTTCTTTGATCAGAGTGCGTAAGTTGTGAATAGGCAAATTCGCGCCATGTTTTAGGCTTCCTCATTTCTAGCGATCGCTGCTTCAATTTCCTCTGGGTGTGCCTCAGCATAAGCCCAAGCATTCGCCAAATCCGCTGCATTCAAATGAGGAAAATATTGCAAAATCCGCACATCCTTTGCACCCAGAAGGCGATAATTTACTAGCGACCAAATAGGTATGCGAGTCTTGGCAATTCTAGCATCGCCGCCGCACACGCCCGCAGTTTTCTCGATTCTTTGCCAAGTATTGCTTAAACTTTGAACTAATAGCTGTATTGCCTGAGTTTTTTCACCGGGAGTTAAGGCCAGTAGTTGTTTTTTTAATTCTTTCAGTGTCATTGTTTACGATCTCATCAACTTTACTCTATGGGGAAGCCAGGAATCAGTTGCTCGATTTCTACCATCAGTTGCATGGTTTCTTTGAGCGCAACCACCACCTTTTGATAGTGCAGTACATCATCAAAGGATAAAGTGCGTTTGGCTTTCTTACGGTCTTTGAGCCATTTGTCCAACACCTGATAACCGCCAATTTTAAACTCCCAAACTTCGGGGGCGATGCCTTCAAAATAGCGGGTTTTGTTGATATAAACTCGTTGTTCTGCGGGCTTATAGGTAACTTCGGTAACGGCATTGTCACCATCGCCACTCATTTTAGTAATCAGCTTATTCAGCTTTTTTGATTTCATCAAGTGCAGGTCTACCAATGCCTGACCTTTTGCACCCAAGTCTTTGAATAGCTGATCGTTACTGGTTAACGGCACACGAGGAAAGTCGATTTTGAGAAACTCGGCCTAGCGTTGGCGATAGGTGGGACTGTGGAAGATGGCGTATATGTAGTAAAAGATGGCTTCTGGTGTGGGAATGTAGCCAAGTTTTTCTTGGATTGCATTCAGAAACTTTGGAACTAGATTTGTAGTTTTTTCTGCAAACAAACTACCCTGAGCATTCCGCTCATCAGGGTATATGTAGAGAGGAAATAGATAGGTTCGCTCTCGTGTAGCCACTGAAACTGTGCAGTCCGTTACAGGATATTTAGTACAAAAGATATGTCTAAACTCACCATTAACCTGGCGAGTTGTACATAAGCTCAAGTTCTCTTCTACGAGAAGGTGACGTGTAACCTCACTTCTTGGAAGTTCGACTACATCTTCGTGGTGATAATAAGCTCTCCAGTCAAACGGGCGATACAGGCATTGTGTAAAATAGTTTTCCCAATCAGGGTTTGATTTGAGCGATCGTCGTCTTTGGCTTAATTTCCAATCTCTCGTATCTTGAATCTCATAGGTCTTGCTAATTTCTTGATCTGAAATGCTTAAGTCTCTAAATTTATCTATTCGCGTGCGGAGTTCTGATAAATCCAAATCAAATACGAAATGATCTCGATGACTTTTGACCCCTGTTGAGTTAACTGGCATAATTTCGGTAATTTTCCAGCCTGTATTATATTCTGCTAGTGAGTCGGTATTTTGATCACTGAATAAATAGAAGGGTAAGTGAGGTGCGATTGCTTTCCAATTAATGTCATCAATACAACTTTGATTCAAAATCTCATATTTAGTCGCTCGATTTCCCCATAAGTCAGCATGATGAACCTTAGCTGCACCTGTCTTTCCAGGCTCTTTAATAAAAATTCCAATACTAACACCCTGCTGAATATCAAAGACATTTTGATCGGGTGAACCATCAGGACAAATTTCTTTTTTCTTAGAATTACCGTGTAAATCCAAGAGATAGATATCTGTAAATGTTTGCATCAAGTTCTGACGCATTCCTCTAAACGTTGGATTATCCAGATAACCATGATTGGTAATGAACGCTAAAACGCCATAACCTGTTTCGCTAACTCGCCACTGACCAAACCGAATGAATTTTACATAATCATCTTGCAAATACTTAGAATTTTGTTCTCCTAGCGGTAAACCGTTCACGTAGTAGTAATCGCGAACTAAACCAGCGATCCACTCGCTTTTATTTGCCGAATGTCCTGAATAGGGCGGATTGCCCAACACCACCATCACAGGTATATCTCGTTTTACCGTCGAAGCTTCATTTGCTTCCTGTGCGACAAACTGACCAAACAAAATCTCTGACTTTTTCAGTGCTTCATCCAGCGTATTGGTGAGGTAAATGCCTAATCGTTGTTTGCCCTTAAATTTGTAACCAAGTTCCTGAAGTTCTAGCCCTAGCTTCAGGTGAGCAATGGCATAGGGAGCCATCAATAACTCAAAGCCAAATAATCGATTCAGCAAATTATCTCGCACATAGCTATCCCACTGATTCGCCATGCCAATTTCTTCTAAATTGCGGTAAATTTGCTTCACCACCTCATACAAAAACGTACCCGTACCCGTTGCAGGATCGAGAATTTGCACTTTCGGCTTTTGTGTTATTGGATCTTTGGCATTATCAGCTAACCCCAATGGCAAATCGAAGCGGTCTTTGAGAATAGCATCAACCGATCGCACAATAAACGACACCACAGGTTCCGGTGTGTAATAAACCCCTCGACTCTTTCGCAAAGCCGCATTATACGCCGCCAGAAACGTCTCATAAAAATGTACAACCGGGTCTTCTTGACGAGTGCGCTGCCCAAAGTTTTCGAGAATGCTACCCATATCAACCTGAGACAGCAATTGCACCAAATCGTCGATCGCCCAATCGATCTGACTGACTGCATCCGTTTCGACGATCGTATTAAACAATCGCTTCAAAAATGGGTTTGTTGCTGGAATATAGGTGCCCGCTGTGCGCCGAGTAAACGCTTCACCCCCTGGGTTTTGAGCATGACCAACTCTTGCCGCAAATAACCCATAAGAAATCGTCTGAGCATACATATCAGCAAAATCAGCATCATTCAAATCGGGCAACAACACCTCACTAAAGCCCTGCTTCAGTTGATGCAATTCGCCGTCTTTCCTTTCTCCATCCAGCGCAGTTGTTGTTGCTAACCGGATTGCCTTCGTCAACCTCGCCATCTGTCGCGCCAGGTCTTCAGGACTGCTGATAATCTCGCCTGTATAGTTGAGAAATTGATCCAGCAAAGCCGCAATCTTTTCTGTAGCTCTTGCTTGCAGCTTATTCTCACTACGGTCTGCTAAAATTTCCTTCTGCCTGCGCTTCCCATTCACATACCAGCGAAACTCTAAATAATTGGTCAATACTAGATTCGGAAACGCTTCTATATACCGCTGTAATTGCTCCGATTTTTCTATCTGATCCAGGTCTAGCCCAACGTCTTTGGCTTCTACATAACCCACCAGTAGTTCCCGCCGCCTTACGGTAAAGTCTGGAATCCCTGCCTTGTTGCCTTTTTCTTCAATGACGGCATCAATGCCCTTGTCTGAGTCATCCAGCAAACCTTTCAGCGCTGGATAATGGCTGCGCTCGCTACCTTTTTGCAGGTTATTTTGAATCGACTTGAGGTAAGCATCAAAAGATATAGACGGCATTGAATCAGTTTCCTGGTTTAGTTTGGTTTTCCCCCCTCTGCCATTGTTAGTTTAACCGTAAATGAATCAACCTGCATGGTGTTGCCTCAAACAACTTAGCAGGAATTTATCTGTGCGGTGCTGATGGTGTAGCAGTCGATCGCACTGAAGCAGAAAAATGGTTTCAAACAGCCAGAGAACAAGGATTTTTACATACACCGATCTCCAGCGATTACTTGAACCAAACTATCATCGCATAAAACGATCGCCCCCAAAACAAACTCACAACCAAATCAAAACAAAAAACCCGGTTTATCCAAAAAACCGGGTTTAATTATCTGCGTTAATCCGCGTTAATCCGCGTTTATCTGCGGTTAAAAAATCCTACAACTGCTTCACTTCAGAAACCAATTTGGCAACCACATCCTTAGCGCTACCAAACAACATCATCGTCTTATCCTTGTAGAACAACTCATTATCTACACCGGAAAAACCAGCACTCATCCCGCGCTTAATCACGATCGTATGCTTGGCCTTATCAACCTCCAAAATCGGCATCCCGTAAATCGGGCTCGCCGTATCGTGGCGCGCCGCCGGATTCACTACATCGTTAGCCCCGATTACCAAAGCCACATCAGTTTCGTCAAACTGCGGATTGATATCGTCCATATCGTACAACTGCGGATAAGGCACGTTTGCTTCCGCCAGCAGCACATTCATGTGCCCCGGCATCCGCCCAGCCACCGGGTGAATCGCGTATTTCACGTCAACACCCATTTTTTCCAAACCGTCGGCTAACTCGCGCACCGCGTGCTGTGCTTGCGCTACAGCCATTCCGTAACCGGGAATAATTACAACCGATCGCGCATAACCCAACATCATCGCACTTTCTTCGAGATTGATGCTGCGAACAGTTTTGTCAGTAGCACCAGCAGCCCCAGCAGCACCCGCAGCACTACCGCCACCGCTACCAAAGGCGCTAAACAGCACACTAGAAAGCGATCGATTCATCCCTTTGCACATGATTTGCGTCAAAATAATCCCCGACGCGCCCACCAATGCACCAGCGATAATCAGCATATTGTTCATCAAAATGAACCCAGCCACACTCGCCGCAATCCCCGAATAAGAGTTAAGCAGCGACACCACCACCGGCATATCGCCACCGCCAATCGGGAGCACAAACATGATGCCCAAAATATTGGAAATCGCCACCAAAGCCAGGAATACCGGCACATTCTCCGGGTTAAACAGCATATAACCGCTGCCGGCTAAAAGTGCGATCGCCAGCATGGCATTAAACGGCTGTTGCAGCGGAAACGTCATGGGCGCACCAGGTAGCAATTCTTGCAGTTTCGCAAACGCCACAAGGCTACCAGTGAAAGTAATTCCGCCAATCAACACACCCAAAAGGATCGTGATTGTCGCATCAGGCGCAGGCGATTCCGGGATGCTGAGATAGCGCCAGAATTCGCCCACAGCAACGAGTGCAGAAGCCGCGCCCCCGAAACCGTTAAGCAAACCCACCATCTGCGGCATATCCGTCATCGCCACGGTATTCGCCATAATCGTTCCCAAAATGGAACCGACGATAATTCCGACAGCAATCAATTCGTAGCTGACTACTTGCTTTTCCAGCAACGTACCGACGATCGCAATTAACATCCCGATCGCAGCTAACACATTCCCTTGACGCGCGGTTGCAGGGGAACCCAACTGTTTCAAACCGATAATAAATAAAGATGCGGCAACTAAATAACCTAGTTGAATGCCACTGGGCAGAAAATCGCTCACGCTTTAACCTCTTTTTTCTTGAACATTTGCAGCATTCGATCGGTTACTAAGAAACCGCCGACTACGTTAATTGTGGCCAGGGCGATCGCGATCGTCCCCAAAATCGAAGTAACAGTCACATTGCCTTGGCCAGAAATCAGAATTGCACCTAAAACCGCAATTCCCGAAATTGCATTCGAGCCCGACATCAAAGGTGTGTGCAGCGTCGGCGGGACTTTATTAATTACTTCAAATCCCACAAACGACGCCAGAGTAAACACCACTAAACCTGCAATCAATCCTTCTGCCATAACAATTGGTAATTGGTAATTGGAAATAACTCGTTCCCGGTTGCGTCCGCCAGGGAATGAATTCCCTGGCTAATAGCCCAAGTCCTCTTAAGAGGACTAATAGACCTCTCCAATAATTCTTGTGGAACAGGCAAGATGCCTGTTCAAAAAAGCCTTTTTTGGAGATATTTAATCAGTTCTTCAGTCCTCTTAAGAGGACTTTAGCTTTGAGGCAGGGGTTTCAACCCTTGCCGGACTTTGCCTCATAACGACAGAATCTAACTGACGGCTGAAGCCTGAGCTGCCAAAGCATCGCGAACTCGCTGGTTGCTAATCTCACCGTCGCGGGCAACGCAAGCACCAGCGATGATATCGTCTTCAAAATTCAAATTGAGCTCCTTATCTTTCACCATCAACTGAAGTAAAGAGGAGATATTCTTCGAGTAAGTTTCGCTAGCGTGTACCGGCATCGACGAGGGCACATTAATCGGGCCGATGACATTAACGCCGTTCCATTCAACATCTTTCCCCGCTTCCGTGCATTCGCAATTGCCGCCTTGTTCGCCCGCGAGGTCAACAATTACCGAGCCGGGCTTCATTTGAGAAACCATTTCTCTAGTAACTAAAATAGGTGCTTTTCTGCCGGGAACTTGAGCGGTTGTAATCACTGCATCGGAAGCGCTGACGTGTTGGGTGAGCACTTGGCGGGTGTATTCTTTGGCGGCTTCTGATAATTCTTTAGCGTAGCCTCCGGCGGCGACGGTTTCTTCCTTGAGTTCGACATCAAGGAATTTAGCGCCCAAACTTTGCACTTGTTCTTTTGTTTCCGGGCGGATGTCGAAAGCTTCGACTACAGCACCCAAACGGCGCGCCGTGGCGATCGCCTGTAAGCCAGCAACGCCCACACCCATTACCAATACTTTCGCGGGGCGAATTGTACCCGCCGCCGTTGTCAGCATCGGAAAATATTTCGGTAAAGCTGCGGCTGCGATCAGTACCGCTTTGTAACCGGCGACGTTACCCTGAGATGACAGTGCATCCATGCTTTGAGCGCGGCTGGTGCGCGGGATCATTTCCATGCTGAATGCCGTTACTTGGCGATCGGCTAAACGCTGCACTAAAGCTGGATCTCCCAGAGGATTCAAAAATCCGATGAAAACGCCTCCTTCCCGGAGTTGATGAACTTCTGATTCTTGCAGGGCCCCGATTTTCACGACGACATCGGCTTCGCCCCACAGCCTAGCTGTATCGGCGACAACCTGAGCTCCCGCTTCTTCGTAAGCAATATCCGAGAAAAAGGATTGTGCGCCGGCACCGGCCTCAACCCAAACTTCGACGCCCTGTTTGACTAATCTGGCTACGGCGTCGGGTACTAAAGCCACCCGGCGTTCTCCTGCTGCTATTTCTTTTGCGATCGCTAATTTCATACACTCTCCTTATTTAAGCCTTCCTAGGACGGTTGAAACCGCGCCTACACAGACAAAACCTGCCTCCGCAGGTTTCTTGAAGTGCGATTTTTAATCGCCCGATGCCTTGCTTTACATTGAAGCAGCCGTTCCCCTAAACTTCTCTCGTTGATACTAAAGCCGATCGCCCAAATTCGACCCGTATCTTTAACTTATCTTATACATTCAAATTCGCTAAATTGTTAAGTTTGCCACCGATTATGATATAATTTTATGTCGCCTACTTATGTAGTTTGAATGTCTGTTATCAGTATTACGCAAAAATTACGCAAAAAAAAGTGACCTCAGCCGCCGGTCGCTCGCCCTCATCAAATTGCTGAGACATTCGATATTATTGTAGGCACGATCGCAAATTTCGGGCGAGCAATATTTAAGGTTCACCAAGAGTTTAATTAGAGGAGTTGTTATGCGACGATTATTTTCAGCACTAGCGGTTACAGGTTGCTTGGTGGCTGGATTGCCCGCCATCAGTTTAGCCCAGTCGATGCCAGGATTGACGATTTTCGGCGGCCCCGAGCGGGCCAACCAATTAAGCTATCGCTTGGATTACGGTACAGCCGGGATGAGCGGCGATAGATATCGGCTGCGAATTCCTTCCAAAAAAGTAAGTTTGGCGATCGCCCAACTGAACATATCCTATCCAGACTACTACAAAGGCGAATTTGACCAAAAAGACATTAAAGTGCGCGTCAAAGACAAAACAATAGAATTGCAAGAAGTAATCTGGGACAAAGAAAATCGATTCATAGAAATTTATCCCAAAGAACCAATTGCCGCCGGCAACAATGTTGAGGTTGTACTCTCCAACGTCAGAAACCCATCTCCCGGCGGAATGTACCATTTCAACGTCCGCATCCGCACCCCCGGTGACGTTCCCTTGCTGCGTTATCTCGGTACTTGGCTGTTGAGCATTAATTGAGGGAAGGATTCGGGGAAGGAATTTCTCGTTAGTCAAGCGATCGCGACAGAAAAATTAAATGTGGCGATCGTTTTGCTGCGGGCAAAAATTTAACAATACTCAAATCCGGGTTTTCGGGAGCTGTAAAATAGAACTTTCGGCTCATATCGCAATTCTCAATGATTCGTAATAATGAGTCTAGGGGCAGTCCCTCGATGGTTGCCCTTCGCTAATTAGGGGTAAGCCCAGGGGCGCTACCCCTAAAAAATGTTTACAAATCAAATAGGATTGCTCTAGCCGTAATCTCGCATGAATCTACTAGCAAAAATCAAAACTATACAAATTCCTCCAGCGCTGCGATCGAGAAATTATCGCCTGTTTTTTGCAGGACAAGGCCTCTCACTGATTGGCAGTTGGATGACGCAAGTCGCTACTGTTTGGCTTGTATACAATTTGAGCGATTCACCTTGGATGCTCGGCGTGGTGGGATTTACAAGTCAAATCCCCACATTAATTTTACTGCCTTTTGCAGGAGTTTTAATCGATCGCTGGAACCGCCACCGAGTGATAATTGCCACTCAAATATTAGCAATGGTTCAATCCTTAGCGCTCGCATTTTTAGCGCTAACAGGAGTCGTTAACATTTGGCAGATCCTGGTACTGAGTTTCTTCCAAGGCGCAATTAATGCCTTTGACGCGCCGGCACGGCAAGCTTTTGTGCCGGAACTTGTAGAAAAGAAAGAAGATTTAGCAAATGCGATCGCCCTCAACGCTTCGATGTTCAACGGCGCCCGACTAATCGGCCCAGCAATTGCAGGTTTGCTGATAGCTACAGTCGGCCCAAGTTATTGCTTTCTCATTGACGGACTCAGCTACATTGCTGTAATTGCAGGCTTATTAGCGATGCAGATCAAAGCCCGTAAAATTGCCGCAACTAATACCAAACCCTTACAAAGATTAAAAGAAGGATTCGTTTATGCCTTCGGGTTTCCCCCGATTCGAGCAATTTTACTGCTATTAGCTTTAGTCAGTTTTGCCGGAATGTCGCACACAGTATTAGTCCCAATTTTTGCCACCAAAATTCTGCAAGGCGACGCACAAACCCTCGGCTTTTTGATGGCTGCTTCAGGAGTAGGAGCCTTTGGCGGGGCGATTTATTTGATTTCGCGCAAAAGTGTAGTTGGCCTCGGCAAATGGATTGCGATTTCACCGGCAATTATGGGATGTGGACTGATAGGTTTTGGTTTGTCCCGCGTCTTGTGGGTGTCATTAATCATGATGTTGTTTGTGGGGTTTGGTTTCATTTTGCAATTTGCAGGAGGAAACACATTTTTGCAAACAATTGTGGAAGACGACAAACGCGGAAGAGTGATGAGCATATACACGATGGCATTTTTTGGAGTGACACCGTTTGGGAATTTAGTTGCTGGGGGATTGGCAAATTATATCGGCTCTCCCAATACAGTCATCCTTGGAGGTATAATTTGTGTTTTAGGCTCCATAGTTTTTACCAAACAGTTGCCAGCTTTAAAAAACTTAGTCCGGCCACTTTATCAAAAAATGGGTTTAATTCCGCAGTAGCGATTTAGCGTAAAAGCACAAATGCCAACATTAAACAACATTCCCAAAGCTAATATCTGACTGTATCTCTAGCAATCCTCAGCAATTTGTAAACTTCTCTCTTTCCCTCTTCTCTTCTCTTTCTCTGCGCCCTCTGCGCCCTCTGCGGTTAAAACATCCAAATTAATTACGCAAGCAGAGGTTAAACCAAGCCAATACAAGTGCAATCGCATCTCTCAGAGAGATTCAAGCAGCTTTAGGCGCAACTTTAGAAAAAGGTTCTGGGATTTCTACCGCGTATCTAGTCGCAGAATATATTTTTTAGTTTGTTCACCATTCTTGTTGGGCTTCTGCTTCTGCTTGGATTAAATTTTGCCGCAGTTGCACCCAATTTATTTGATGAGAGGGCAAGTCTTCGATGAGCTTTCCGCGCTGTAAATGCAGAATTCGGGTGCTAAATTGCTCGGCTAATTCTAATTGGTGGTTTACCATTACAATTGTGGTTGTGCCGTTTGTTAGCTGTGTCAATACTTGCAAAAGGTGGGCGGCTTTTCCTGCGTCTAGGGCGGATGTGGGCTCGTCTAAAAGCAAGATTTTTGGTTGCAGGATGATGCCGCGGGCGATCGCCACGAGCTGTTTTTGGCCTGTGGAAAGCTGCAATTCAGTGCGATTGAGCCATTCTTGGGGTATGTGCAGTTGTTCGATCGCGCCGCTAATTCTCTCAGCAATGTTTGATGAAGTCACGCCCCGCAGCTTCAAAGGATAAGCCAATGCTTCTCGCACCGACATTCCCAAAAGCTTGGATTCTTGCAGGATGAGGGTGATTTGTTTGCGGAGTTCGATCGCAGGTATTTGGCGATATTCTGTATTTTCCAGATAAATCGAGCCGCTGGTGGGAGTGCTGAGCCGATTTAGCAACCGCAACAGCGTTGTTTTCCCCGCACCTGAAGGGCCAACAATTGCCACGCGAGAGCCCTTGTGTACCTGAAATGATATATTTTCCAACAAATGACTTGAGGCGATCGGTGTTTTCAAGCTTACACCGTCAATTCGCAGTTGAGGATTTGTTTCTGTATTATTGTCTGAATAATTAGGCATTTAATTAATTAAAAATATGACCTTCGTGGAACGGGCATCTTGCCCGTTCTTAAGGCAGGCAAGATGCCCACTCCCCAATCCAACTCACTCTTTGTGGAACGGGCATCTTGCCCGTTCTTAAGGCAGGCAAGATGCCCGCCCCAGCAACTCCAACTCAAACTTTTACAGCTTTTTCTAAAGGAAAACCCAGCTTTTCGCGCTGTTCCAAATAAAGCTGAGCAACTCGCCGCGCCAAATTGCGAATTTTGGTGATGTAGCGGGTTCTTTCCGTTACCGAAATCACACCTCTAGCGTCGAGCAAATTGAAAGTGTGAGAACATTTTAGCACATAATCAAGACTAGGCAAAACCAATCCTTTTTTTGTCAATTGTTCGGCTTCTTGCTCGTACAATCCAAATAGAGTAAACAGCAATTCGGGATTGGAAGCTTCAAAGTTATAAGTACACTGTTCTATTTCTCCTTGCAGGTGAACGTCGCCGTAAGTGATGCCATCTTTCCACTGAATTTTCGTCATCGCATCGACTTCTTGGAGATACATTGCTAGGCGTTCTAGTCCGTAGGTAATTTCAATGGATACCGGGCGACAGTCAATGCTACCGCACTGTTGAAAGTAGGTAAATTGGGTGATTTCCATGCCGTCGAGCCAGACTTCCCAGCCGACGCCCCAAGCTCCGAGGGTGGGCGATTCCCAGTTGTCTTCTACGAAGCGAATGTCGTGGTCTTCAGGGCTAATTCCTAATGCTCTGAGGGAGTCTAAATAGATGTCTTGGATGTTGGGAGGAGAGGGTTTAATTAAAACTTGATATTGATAGTAATGTTGGAAGCGGTTGGGATTTTCGCCGTAGCGTCCGTCGGTGGGGCGGCGACAGGGTTCGATGTAGGCGACTGACCAAGGTTCGGGGCCGATTGCTCTGAGAAAGGTGTGGGGATTCATGGTTCCTGCACCTTTTTCTGTGTCGTAGGATTGGGCGATCAGGCATCCTCGATCGCTCCAGAATTTGTTTAAGGTGGCAATGACTGATTGAAAGTTCACTGGTTTAAATATGGCTAGTATGTGTCTCAACTTATTTAAGCATACTAGGAGTGGCGGATTTATGGCGATCGAGCCTACCTACACTCTCCAGCAACTTACAATGATAAAGATACTTTTACAATTTCCAGAAATCACCTTGGTTGTAGGGAAAATATTCTAATCACCACCAGAGAGACCTAAGATGACCGATAACCTATCCCTGCCTAACATCGAAGAAGCGGATACCCTGCTGTCAGAACTCCTTCAAGAGGTGCAAAAGTGGGAAGGCACCCTGGCTGCAGGGACAAAACTTGGCACAAGTGCAGCAGCCGTTGAGAGTCTATTGAAAACTCAGGTCAGCTTTGGCAATCCGCAAGATACGTTGACCTTACTGACAGAGGAAACATTTAAAGGAAGTGGGACTGAATTAATCGGCATCTATAAACAGCAGATGCAGACTCAGTATGATTTTTATTACATGACACTAACAGTGGATTTGCGTCCCAAACCGGGCGCTCAATTCTGGCGGTTAACCTGTCAGCTCGATTTCCACCCTAAAGGTGAAAATGAGCCAATTATTCAGAGCATTTTCCCTAATCAGAAGTGGCGAACTATAATGAATTTTGGGGTTGGCACAGACATCGAGTTGAATGGCAACCTCGAATGGAGTGCTGAAGTAGACAGCGCTTCGCTAGGTGAACTTACAAACCTGCTTCCGGGTGAGCTGAAAACAAATGCAGCAAATAAGAATGAACTCAAAGCATTTCTGGTGCTTCCTGAATATAAATACGAACTGAGTCATAGTGAGATTACTGCCGTAGGTGAGGGGAGTTCCACTTGTTTTTGGCGCATCCAAGACCAGGAAATTCAAAAAGTCGGAACAGCAAAATTTGCAGTAGTTTTCAAAGTGCCTAAAGGAACAGAATCGATTAATTTGCGAGGGATTGCCTGGGCCGAACCTAATATGAACTGGTTGGCTGCCGATGTGCGTGATGTGTTTAGCGAATTATCAGATCGGTTCAAGAATCTATTGCGGCGTAAAGATGAAGCTGCGATTCAGTTGGCTCGAATTGCAAATGAAGAATGGTCGCTAATTCTACCTAAAGCAACTATTCCGAGCTAGAAAATCAGGTAGCAATTCATTATTTTATCATATCAATGACAAAAGCTTACTGGACTTATCGCATTTGTGTTGCTAATCATGAGCGCGTGCAGGTACAAAAATGCAATGATAAACATGAATCATTAGGTGAACCATCTGGAATATCCCGATATCAAGATAAGCTAGCAGAAATTACACCAATGCTAGCAAGTGCACGCAATAATGAGTTGCAGAACCCCAGTCAGACACGAGCGATCGGAGAAGTTTTGTTTGAGATCCTATTTGATGATAGGCTGCTCCAGGACTTTGTGGATTTTTATCACCGGGTTGTGCAGCAGGAAAAGCAACTGTTGCGAGTAGAATTGGACATTGATGAACAGGGAATGCCTGAGATTGCTGCACTTCCTTGGGAGTTCATGTGCGTGCCTGCACGGGCAAATTTAGGCACGATTTGGCTCGGAACAGTTCCAGATTTGGTATTCTCTCGTCGTCGATCGCAGTGGATTGCAGCCGATCCTATTCAGTTACAAAAAGATGAAAAGCTAAGGATTGCGCTGGCGATTTCTGCACCTCCAGATTTGTCTCCAGTCGCTTACGAACCCGTGCAAGAGGCTTTGGAAAAACTGGCGATCGAACTAGCAGATCGAGTAGAGTTATTGCCAATCCTCAAGTCAGCCAATCCTGAAACGGTGGATGCAGTTTTGGCAAAAAAGCCGCATATTTTCCACTTTATCGGTCACGGGCGTTTGGTAAACGAAAATAATCGGGAAATAGGGCAAATTGCGTTTGTTGACCCAGAGTTTGAGGAAGCAATGTGGGTTGATGCTGATTACTTCAGCGAACTGTTTAATCAACACCGACCTGGTGTAGTGATGCTGCAAGCTTGTGAAGGAGGAAAGCTGTCTGCATCCCAGGCTTTTGTAGGTGTGGCCTCCAGGGTGGTTCAGCAAAATATTCCCGTGGTTGTAGCAATGCAGTATGAAGTGACTAACAGTACAGCCTGTCGATTTTCTCGTCGCTTTTATCAACAGTTAGTGCAAGGATATCCGGTCGATATTGCCGCTCAATATGGACGACGGGCGATCGCTCTGGGCCCAACACAATATCGCAAGCGGGATTTTGCTACCCCTGTCATCTTTATGCGCGTGCGAGATGGCTATCTATTCAGTCATCAAGAAGTAGAAGCCGAATCTGAACAATCAACTGACCAACCTATAGGCAAAAACAATGCTCCAATTCCTGCAAATCTGCCCCGTAGTGGTGTGGTGGCATTTGTTGGTCGGGATACCGTTATGTCGGAACTCCACCAGATGTTGCAACAGGGTCATCGCGTTGCCGTCTCTGCGATCGCGGGCATGGGCGGCGTTGGCAAGACGGAACTGGCGTTGCAATATGCGCTGAAATACCAGCAGATGTACCCAGCAGGGATTTGCTGGTTTTCGGCAAGAGGGGTGGATGTGGGGACTCAGATTGTGAAGTTTGGGCGATCTCTTCTCGACCTCAATCCACCCGAAGACTTGGAATTATTGGATCAGGTGAAGTTTTGCTGGCGACACTGGCAATCAGGGGAAGTTTTGCTGGTGTTCGATGATGTCACCGACTATGGCGCGATTAAACCCTACTTACCGCCCTCGACTGCCCCTAGCTTCAAGGTGCTGATTACCACCCGTCTGCGGTTGGGTTCGTCCGTCAATCAATTGGAACTGGAGGTGCTGGATGAATCAGCGGCGTTGTCACTGTTGGAATCACTGGTGGGAAGCGATCGGATTCAGTCAGATCGAGACTCCGCCCAGCAACTATGCGCTCAGTTAGGCTACTTGCCGTTGGGACTGGAATTGGTAGGACGGTATCTCGCTCGCAAACCCGATCTATCCTTGGCAGCGATGCTGCAACGGTTGCAAGAGAAGCGATTAGCGGCACGGGCATTATGTCAGACGGATGATGATATGACGGCGCAATTGGGTGTGGCGGCAGCATTTGAGTTGAGTTGGGAAACCTTGTCAGAAAGCGCCAAATCGCTAGGCTATCTACTCAGTCTGTTTGCCGCTGCCCCAATTCCTTGGTTCCTGGTGAAACAGTTCTTAGCTGACCAAGACCCGGAAATCCTTGAAGAAACCCGCGACAATGAGTTGCTCAATCTGCACTTGCTGCAACAAACAAACCCCCGAAACTACCGCTTGCACCCCCTAATTCGCGACTTTTTCCAGACAAAATCATTTGCTTATCAGATAGTTGATTACAGTGAAGCCTTTGACCGACTTTGGAAATTAAGGAATCAACTCAAACAGGGGGGACACTGGCCATTATTAAGAGTTGTGTGCGAGAAGCTTTTGCCATTCGTTGAAGAGGGAAAAAAAGCATCCTGCTTAATCCTCCTTGGGGAGATATACCTTGAATTAGGTGATTTAGAAGAAGCCGAACGGCATTTCCAAAATGCCATTTCAATTGCCCAAGCACAAGGCACTGAAACTGATGTTGAGCTTTGCAGCCTTCAATTAGAACTTATTAACATTATTCGGCAAGAGGATATCTTAGCGGAGATTAGCTTTAACTCAAAAGCAGAGTACAAACGCCTCTATCCAAATCCGTCAGAATTAACAGGATTTAATTTTTTGGAATTTTGGGCAGACTGTAAGAGACAGAATGCAGCCTTGACGGCTGACACACAGCGCAAAATATTGGAATCTCAAAGACAACATTATCGAAAGTTTGTAGCAGAACATGGAGAATCCGACCTTGCTGATACTACTTTTATTCCCCAAATTGGCGAAACATTAGTCAAGCTAGGTGAGGCTGAGCTTAACGCAGGCAATCTGGAAGTTGCAGGGGAAATTTTGCAAGAAGCTCTTGAAATCGTTAATAATCGCGGCATGATGAAACACATAGCGCTAACGAACTATCATCTAGCCCGACTTGAGCTATTTCTTCACAACATGGACTTAGCGCAAACTTACTATGATTGGGCCTGCAATATCCTTCAAAGTCTCGGTGCAGTGAAAGACCTGAAGCGTATTCAACAGGATTGGGAGCGTATGATGGACGATCGCAATAGGTGATGTAAATTACATAGTGAAGCGTTAACTCCTATAACGAGATCGCAATGTCAGCAGATTGATTTCCCCATTACGAGGACGAAGATGTCAGGTAATTTCCGTATCTAGTCGCTTCAGGAAAAGCATTAGTTTTCCCTCACCCAAGCGTTGAAACTCTCCGTTCATTAAATGAGATACTTCTGGCTGTGGAATGCCAAGAAGTTGACTAATTTCGTGCTGTTTCAAGTTCCGTTGTTTCAGGAGACGGATTACTTGAATGCCTATTTTGCTTCGCATAAAAAGTTCACCTGCATCCTTTAGACCAAGGTCAGCGAATACGTTGCCACTGCTTTCTTCAACAATCGGTTCTTGTGTCATGGTTGTTCCTCTCTTGGCATGGTATAGTACCCATCTTCGATTCGCATCGACAACTCATGAAAACAGACACCATTTTCTACGGATGATAGCGTTTGGAATGAATTTAGAGACGATCGCGCAATTATTAGATTTGTCTCTCGAATTTGTTCGCCAAACAATTAACCAAATTCAACGGGAATCAATGTCACTCCCCGAACAAAATATCGACTCGTTTATCGAACTATTAACTCAGCAGCGATCGCTCTTCGGAACCGAACAATTAACCGAACTAGCGCAGCTAATTGAACCCTTATCCGATGAGATCGATGTTCTTTCAGAAGCGATTTCATCCTGGGCTGAAAATTACCCTTCAATTCAGGAAGCTCAAGCCCAACTGCTCGAACCACTACCGCCGATCGCTAAGGCATCAGAACAAGCAGCAGTCACCCGAGAAACTAGCGAATCTCAACTCCGCGATCGCCTCAACAAACAAGCTCTCAAAAATGCCATTTTATTGTAGCGCGAGCTGCCATATTTCTACTGGCAAATAAACAGAGGCAGATCTTGCTGTCTTGCGTCAGATGTTGAGTGGAAGCGATCGCCAAATTGGCATTAAAAAACAGAATAGTCAGAACCCCGACTTATTGAATAAGTCGGGGTTCTGACAGTGAAAAAGTTGAGATTACTTTCTAGTTTAGTCCGCAGGAGCCAGGGAAACTAACAGAGTGATGTTGTCAACGCCGATGACATAAACCGTGTCTCCCGGTGTGAGGGTGATTTGGCCATCGCAACGTGCGGGCCACCAGCTACCTTGGAAGCGGACGCGACCTGTTTGATTCGGGTAAATCGATTCATCAACGACTGCTTCTTCGTTGAAGTAGTTAAAATTGGTGTTGATGTAGTTATCCATTAAGAGATTCTTTTCTGTGCTGTAGGTGTGAGTAGAAAAAATTGAACCGAAAGCTTTTATTACGTTGAACATTTTCCTGACTCCTTTTGTGTTAAAATATATTGATTTTTACTCGCCTATTTATGCTCTTTGAGAAGTAGCATTTCCTGGTTGGGATTTATTACCAGGTTGTTCATGCTCTGATTTAGTCTGCGGGAGCGAGGGAAACTAACAGGGTGATGTTGTCAACGCCGATGACATAAACGGTGTCCCCTGGTGTGAGGGTGATTTGGCGATCGCAACGTGCGGGCCACCAGCTACCTTGAAAGCGGACGCGACCTGTTTGATTCGGGTAAATCGATTCATCGACGACTGCTTCTTCGTTGAAGTAGTGGAAATTGGTGTTGACGTAATTTTTGATCAGCATATTGTTAGCGCCGCTGTATCCTTGGGTAGAGAAAATCGAGCCGAAAGCTTTTACTACGTTGAACATGATATTTACTCCTGTGGTGTTAAAATATATGGATGTGTAATTGTCTGTTTATGCTATTTGAGAGGCTGCATTTCCTCGGTTGAGATTGATTGATTGCCTTGATATTTCATTGTTCTTGCCTTCCGTGGTTTTATCAGGATAAAAGGCGAAGAATTTTTGAAATGTTGAGGGGATTTGAGAAGCGGTTGGGGGGAGTATAAATCCAGTAATTCCGAGGTATTGAATTAAGGATTTCATGGTTGAGCAGTGGGTGGGATTTGCCTCAAGGGTAGATGTTGTTAGCTACATTAGAGATTGACTGATTCCGCATTACTGCTGCTGTGAAAATGTTTTATTTTTGGGTTAAATTTTTGGGTTGAATTTTTTGATTGGGTTGTGACTCACTTGCTTTACATTTACTAATTTGCCAGGAGTCGAATATCTTTGGTGCGATCGCCAGTCCACTTTCCGAGTCTGGTACTGGCACATGACACTCGCCAACCTGCAAACAACGATTTTGCAACGGTTTGGGCCTAACGCTCAGGCTTGTAGCTGTGCCAATTTAGCCAACTGGACTACCGCGAACAGTGAACTATGAACTTACGCCGTCTCGATCGCCCAATCCGGAATATCCATACATATCTAGTCCGTGACTTACGCACCAAACCCCTAAAAACCCGGTTTCTGACACCCTGTGCGCCATTAGGGGCCCGTAAGCGGATCTATGATACAAGCAAGTAAACTTCGCCTCTCACCCGCCCTCCCCATGCGATGTTGATTGGTACCTACCTCTTTAGACATAGAAAATAGGCGATCGAGATTGACGCAGATATCAGGAGGCCGTAGGAGTTTTTGATCGATGCAGCTCGATCGCACCCTGTTATCCAATTATTGAACAGGTCGAACTTAAAATCCATTCATAAATTCAGAATCTTAAATTCATAAAAGTCATAATTATAGACAACCTGCTGGATACTGCATAATTGTTACAGGAATTCTGAATAAAGTTTTAGCTAATTGAGACAAACCGAACTTGAATTTAAGCGACTGCGGCAATTCTTGTACGGAAACTTCTACGAAGCCAAAGCGAGTATAAAATGATGCGAGCCGCTTTCCCAAACATTCTAAATATAGCGGTTCTGTAGCTTGTTGAATTAAATATTTTGTGAGGTAGCTTCCCAAACCTCGATCGCGCCACTCTTTCGCCACCACCAAACTGCCCAATTCTTGCGCGCCCGCAAAGTTCCGCAACTGTCCGCAAGCTGCCAATTCCCCACCGCATTCGATGACCCAGAATTGCTCCCAGCGCAACTGAGTTGGATCGAGTCGGGCGCTCCACACTAACATTCTAATTGATTTGATGTCTTGAGCTGATGCCGGGCGGATGGCGCATTCAGACGGCAACGAAAAAAAACTTTCATTCATTATGATTCCATAAAATTAGCTTTAAGTAGGTAGGCGCTGTAAAACACAATTATGTTAAGGATTGTAAAGTATCCAAATGCCCTAAGCGTGGCTAAGTTAGCCCTGTTGACATATTGTTACATAGCTCGGTTTAATCCCGCTTACCTACTTAACTACCGTCAGGCTTTTTTCAAGCTATACCGTAGGGTACAGAGTAATCTTTATGGGCTGGGACAACGCCGATGGCTCTTGGTCATTGCTCCCGCAGTCAGATGCCCGACACCAATGACAAATGACATTTCTAATACCCAGGCGGGCGTTGAAAAAAACCAGTTACTTGAGTTAACTTTTCCGCAATCTCTAGCAGTTTCAGATCGCTTCCACGCCGTCCCACCACTTGCACGCCGATGGGTAGTCCTTCTTTTGACTGGGTAAAGGGCAGCACTACAACAGGGTTGCCAGTTAAATTGAAAATTGTTACGTAAGCACCTATTGTTTTCCAATAAGAGAACTCGCGACCATCCACCTCAATGGGTTCTCCTGGCTGACGGTGGGTGAAAGCAGGCACTGGCACCACTGGACACAGCCAAACATCCCAATTAGATAAGAAACTTTCGATATTAGCAATCAGAATATCGCGCTCAATGAGGGCGTTGACATATCGTTGTTGCCGTTCAATCTGCGTCTGGTGTGGCTGGGATAAACCCAATTCAAAATTATAAATATTGAAGTAAGTATCACGTACCGCATTGCTATCAAAATTTGGCGGCTCGTTGTGTTGCTCTACACAGCATCCTATATCTGTCAGGGATGATGCTAATTTCTCTAGAGCAGCTTTGGTTTGAGCTGTGGCTGGAATCTCACCAAAACCTTCTGTCCAAGCGTAGCGGTACGATTGTAGCGTGGTTGCTGGGTTAACTTGTTTGGATATCGGTATTACTTCTGGCTGGCGGGGGTCTGGATCTTGAATCAGTGACAGGCACAATCGCAAGTCTTCTACAGAGCGGGCAAGAGGCCCTATTGTTTGTAAGTGGTGGATAGTTTTAGGTGTTCCTGGTAATTCTGGAATATGTCCAAATGTTGAGACGCGATTCTGGGTTGGTTTCAAGCCGAAAATGCCACAGAAGTGAGAGGGAACGCGGATTGACCCACCAATATCACTACCAAGTTCAAGAGGGGATAACCCCGCAGCTATAGCACTCGCTCCACCCCCAGTGCTGCCGCCTGGCGTATATTCATGGTTCCAGGGGTTGTTTGTTCTACCAAACAGAGGACTGTTGGTCTGAAAGTTACCAGCTAGTTGTGGTGTATTCGTCTTGCCCAAAATAATTGCTCCCGCAGCACGCAGTCGAGCGACGACGGTAGCATCTTGCTTTGGGACATAATTAGCTAAGGGTTGATAACTGCTGGTTGTGCCTAATCCTTTGGTTTCGAGGGTGTCTTTGATAGTTACGGGTACTCCATGTAAGGGCCCCCAATTTTCTCCTTGAGCTAATGCTCGATCTGCCACTTTCGACTGCGCGATCGCATTTTCCGCATCCAGAGTCACAATCGCATTTAGTCCTGGGTTGTATTGAGCAATCTGACTCAAATAAGCTTCTATTACTTCTGTTGAAGAGACTTGACGAACGCGGATTGCTTTTGCTAATTGATGAGCAGTTAAATAAACTAAATCATTCATTATAATTAACTCTTGTTATCAATACCTAAGTAGGTAGGCGCTGTAAAACACAATTATGTTAAGGATTGTAAAGTATCCAAATGCCCTAAGCGTGGCTAAGTTAGCCCTGTTGACATATTGTTACATAGCTCGGTTTAATCCCGCTTACCTACTTATTTCCCATTGGATCCACTGGAAGGGCTGTCGCTGCATCAGGAGATGGATGTATCCTGACTCATAACCAGAACTGCTAAGTAGGTAGGCGCTGTAAAACACAATTATGTTAAGGATTGTAAAGTATCCAAATGCCCTAAGCATGGCTAAGTTAGCCCTGTTGACATATTGTTACATAGCTCGGTTTAATCCCGCTTACCTACTTAGTAAATTTATTGTTATTTTCCGAGTCTAGTTCCAGAGATTGTATTTAAGAATAACTTCGGTCACTAGAAATTATACCAGCTAGCCGCTTCAAAATGCGAAAAACTTCGTAAAGTTCATTTCCGGGATTCGCAATATCGAAAAGTTTAGAGACGGCATACTGCGGTGTGTCTCGTTTGGTCATTTTGATAAATCGAAAGCTGCTACCATTCGTCAGAAGCCCAAATGTTACTGGTTCGGGGCTGGGGTCATTCAGCATATAAAATAGTAAGTGAGGAAGCCCAGCTTCAACGGAATATTGAGAGCGTTTGGCTTCGATCGCAACTACGCAAAAAGATTTCAGCAATAGCAGGACATCGATGCTACCCTGGACAATTGTATCTTCATCTTCAATAGTCAGTTCTACTGATTTTTCTGCCTCTATGTGAAAGGGAGTCAAGTAGAAATCTGCTAAAAATAGCAAGGGAGCCAGTACCACCATTTTTACGGTATCTTCCAGCATCGCGTACTTGACACTGTTGATATAACCTGCTTTTACGTTGTCGAGCGCTCGCTTTTTGTCATCGCTAATTTCCGGTAAATCGTCAATCCACTCCCGGAAGAATTGCTCGTCTTCACAAAGTTGAAAATTAAATTTTGTTTCGACATCTAGCAGAGTCAGTGTTTTTGCTTGAATGCTTTGTGTCATAGTTTTCTGTAGCGATTTGCTAGTTGTAATTTCTTGTAGCATATCAACTGTCGATCGCCTCCCACAACACCTCCGCACCAAACCTTACCGCATCGGTACAAGGCAATCCCGTTTCTGCTTGAACTTCAGCTATTGCTAACAGCGCATCTGCCTCATTTAAGTGATGAGTGTTGAGGGCGATCGCGCTCACTTTCCCCCCTGAAAAAGCACCCGCCGCTGCGGCTACCAATTCGTACAGTTCGACCACTTTTGATAACTTAGGAATCGATACGTGCGGGTGATTGCGAATGCTAGTTTGTCCGGCTCGGTGGGCTAAAATTAAGTGAGTTGGCTGCGAACCCCGCAACAGCGGCAGAGTCGCCGTCGAACCCGGATGCAATAACGAACCTTGCCCTTCTACGTGCAGAATATCGCATTCAGAACCCAATTTAATCACCATTTGTTCGACAGCACCAGCGGCGAAATCCACTCGCACTGCATCCAAAGGAATGCCTTCATTTCCGATCATTAAACCAGTTTGTCCGGTTGCAAAAAATTTGGAACGCAAACCCCGCTGCAAGCAAATGCGGTTGAGTTCTAAACTGGTTGACATTTTGCCAACGCTCATATCGGTGCCGACAGTTAACACGCGGCGACAACTTAATTTAGCGGCGGCGGCAGAGGCGATCGCACCCACAGATTTCGGTTCCTGACGCACGTCCCAAATCCATTGATTTTCGCTTAAGGGAACTGTTATCAAAGGTGCAAGTTTCGCGTGCAAACCGTTGACAACTGACAAACCTGCTGCTACCGCTTGATTAATTTCTGGCAGCCATTCCGCAGGCAAACCACCGCCGGAAGGAGCGATACCAATTAGCAGAATATCCGGCCCCAATTGCAAGGCTTCTGCAACGGAAGCAACTATCGGTACCTGTTGAGGAATGCCAGTTAATTCAGGTAAAGATTGTCCGGCACATTGGCTGTCTATTACTGCTACAATTTGTGCTTCGCTGTAGCGCAAAAAGGCTAAACCTGTTTTGCCGGAACGGCCGAGAATACCCTCGTGGAACAATATAGCAACTTTGCCATTTTTGATGGGATAGTTTTTAGTCATTGGTTTATTGTAAGTAAATGAAACTTGAAAATACATCAGCCCGGGAGGCAGTGAGTGAATCTGTAGCTTTCGCGAGCCGAAGGAAAACAATTGCAAAGGTTATGATAGCTTGATATTCTGTTACATGGTAAAGTTTATTTGCGCCAACCTACTTACTTCTATTCTCCAATCTCAACTCGCCGCACTCCCAATCCCGATCGCTCGTTTGGCAGCAAACACCCATTTTCGACGATCGCACCGGTGAAAGGATCGTCTAATAAATTTAAGTGACTGTCCAAATCCAAATAGTCAGCTAGCGGTGAAAGTTGTGCTGCTGCTGTATTTGCGATCGCGCTATCTGAATAGCAGCCGAACATTACTTGCAAATTGCAGGCTTTTGCGGTGTGAATCATCCGCATTGCTTCGGTCAATCCGCCTGACTTCATCATTTTGATATTGATGCCGTGGACGCAGTGCGCTAACTTGGGTATATCAGAACTATTAAAGCAACTTTCATCAGCAAAAATTGGCAGGGGCGATTGACGGTACAGTTCTGAGAATTCCTCCATATCTGCGAGGGGTGAAAGCGGCTGTTCGACATAATTTATCTTATACTTTTCTAGCCAGTGACACATCTCGGCAGCATCTTTTAAACTCCAACCGCCGTTAGCATCAACACTAATTTTAAGGTTAGCTGGTGCTTCGTCAAGCACTGCTATTAACATAGCTTTGTCGGCTTCGATTCCTGCGGGATTTCCTAATTTGACCTTGACGGCGCGGTATTTGATGCTTGCTGGATTTGTCGCATCTTTACCAAACCAATCGCGCACTCTTTCTCTTGCACCAGAGGGCGAATTAATGCCGATTGTGACAGAGGTGGGGACGATGCGCGATCGATCTAATCCCCACATTTTCCACAGTGGCAAGCCTGCTTTTTTGCCCAGCCAGTCGTGCATTGCCATGTCGATGCCGGCGCGGGCGGCTGAGGGTAAGTTGACCTCTGTTAATACTTGTTCGATTTTTTGGCGATCCAACGGAGTCAACTTTTCGAGCAGCGGTGCAACTTCCTGCAATGCGGCTAGCAGAATTTCGGTAGTTTGGGGCCGAGAACCTGTGGAAAACGGCGATGCTTCTCCCCAGCCTTCGATGCCTTCGTGTGCTAATTTTACCCATAAATTGGTACTTTGGGCTGTTGTACCGCGGCTGATGGTAAGGGCAAACCGCTTGCGGACAGTGAAAGTTTCAATTTGAACGTGCATTGTCAGTGATTGGTGATTTTTTGTAGAGAAAAACCCGAGGTGGCGGATTGCGCCGCTCTTGCGATTTCTAACTTTTTACTTTATAGTTTGATTTTGCTTGTTCTAGTTTATCAAAAACTTGATGAAATTCCTGATTTCTGTTTCGCCGAAGAGAGTTGCTTTCTCTCTCAGCATTTGGGTGCTCTTCTTTGCTATTGCTGGTTGCATCGTACAAGTTCTCCGCTACGGTTTTAACTATCAACAACGCTGGATTAGTTTGTTTAACTTAGACAGAGAAATAAATTATCCTTCGTGGTACTCGTCATTTACTTTGCTGTTTTGCGCGATTTTGCTAGGTATTATTGCTAGTGCTAAGAAGAAGCAGGGCGATCGCTATTTTGGACAATGGAAAGCGCTGGGGTTCATCTTTGTATTTTTTTCGTTAGATGAAATCTTGAGTTTGCACGAAATATTAATTATTAACGACTTGCGAAAGGCACTGGATTTAGGGGGAGTTTTTTACTTCATTTGGGTAATTCCGGGGGCGATTTTTGTTGTGGTTACTGGGCTGGCTTATCTCAAGTTTCTCCGGCACCTACCCCGGAAAACAAGGGATTTATTTTTACTGGCAGGCAGTATATATGTCGGTGGAGCACTTGGCATGGAAATGGTTTGTGGCTATTATGCAGATGCGGTAGGTCAGCGAAATTTGATCTACGGTTTGATGGCTTCTGTTGAAGAAATTTTGGAAATGGTAGGGGTGATCGTATTTATCTATGCCCTCCTGTCTTACATCGGTTCCCATCTTGAAACTATTGATTTGCGGTTGAAGATAGTGGATAATCCACAGAGGTAAAACTGACTATAAACCAAGATTCTTAACCAAATTGAAATCGCAGACTTTATGCCTATCTACTTCTACACCACTGGCAGCGAATACGGCTGTTTTTCTAATTTTTCCTCTCATGGATTCGAGTTAGAGGGAGAATATTGGGCAACTACCGAACATTATTTTCAAGCACAAAAGTTTCCCAAAACGGCTCATTGCGACCAAATTCGCCAAGCAAAAACGCCGAAAGATGCTGCAAAAATGGGGCGCGATCGCTCTCGTCCCCTCCGCAAAGATTGGGAAGAAGTAAAAGATGATATCATGAGAAAAGCCGTACTCCGCAAATTTGAAACTCATGCCGAAATTAGAGAAATTTTACTCGCTACTGGCGATGAGGAAATAGTCGAAAATTCTCCTAGTGATTACTATTGGGGTGGCGGCAAAGATGGCAGCGGCAAAAATATGTTGGGACAGATTTTAATGGAAGTAAGGGAGATATTGCGAAAAGGCACGTCAGAGTAAAAGATAATTTAAATTTCCCATCATAAAGCAGGACTTATTTAATAGTAAGTCCTGCAAAGCTCTAAGCGAGCATTTTCCCAATTTTATTAAACACGCTGACTCAAAAATCCGCCTGACCAACTGTCGAATTTTGTGGCAATCTCCTCAGGCTGTTCTGGTAGAGGGTTTAGCCTCTCCGAGAAGACTGCAAAGCAGGGGAAACGGTAAAAACCCTGCACCACATTTTGATTTCAACCACTACTGTCAATCCGAATTAACTTTTATCGTCGCAAGTACAGCATTTGTTCGCCAGTCGCCTCCCGGACACCGTTCTCCTTAGGTTGGCGATTCACAGGTCAAATAGCAAAACTCCTGTTCTGGTTAAAGTTGGTTTTTTATTGATGCTGTATCTTTCTATTGTGTACGATTTATGGAAAGTGTTAGCTATTGTACAGAATTCTTTACATTTGCGATTTATTCCGATACAATCGCGCCACTCTGTCGCAGTTGCTGTTGAATTCTGTTAAATTCTTTCTGTTCTGCGCTTAGCAAAGTATTGTCGATCGGCGATCGCATATCCCACTGCAATTCGGACAATAACAACAAACAGCCAGTCATAATTATTCCTGTGGTTAGATATTGCCAAGGTGCAACAAAAGTTAATAGAGGGATGCTAAATAAATGAGTTAGTCCAATCAGGAGAAAAGTGCGCGATCGCAAACCGAGTCCCGTCAACAAATAGCCGATCGCGCTCAAGCCCAACCACAAATCGCAAAGGTGCAGCAACACACCTCCCCAACCGGCAAAAATACTGCAATCGGTCAGAACCAAACCAGTTATCATCAAAATCGCCCAAGAGTAAAGAATCCAGCTAACTCGCTCGACTCTTACCCAAAACAAAGTCAAAACGGCCATTGCCGCAGTGCCAATTAGAGTCAAAGTTGACCACAGAATCGCCTGAAAGCTCCAACTGATGGGGAAAAACTGAGCCGTAAAAAAAATCCCCGCTGTCACCAAACCCCAAAGCAGAAAAGTTTGGTCGATGCGGGTATAAAATCCTGAGAAAAGAGTAATATTTCCAATTTGCCAGCGGAGTTGCAACAGGCCTTCGCGGTCTTGTACGTCGAGATGTTCCTGTTTGCAGCGGATTAGGGGTTCGGAGGCGTTGAAAAAGGTCATCCAGTGTTGGGGAAAGTATGAAGTTTTGTGTATTGTAACAAGTCTTAAGGAATATTTTTCAGATTTTTTCTTGTTCCCCGGCTCAGCCTGGGGACGTAGATTTGGAGGCTCTGCCTGCTGTTTTCCTCAGCAAGCGAAGAGGCAGAGCCTCTAGATCTCGGTTCCTAGGCAGAGCCGAGGAAGCAGTTAATCGATTGACAGACGAGTTACAATATACGTCAGATTTGACGTACAATAAAAACATCGTAGATTTTACATATAATTAAGGATACAAAATGAAAGCAAATCCAGGCGGAGAAATTGCTCCAGCAGAAATCATGGGGCGGGACAAGTTAATTTTAGATTTGTGGGGAATTTTAGAGCAGCAAAGTGTCATATTGAGTGCTGAGCGCCGGATGGGAAAAACTTCGGTAATCAAGAAAATGCGAGCCGAAGCTACTACAGATAAATTGCCGATTTATCGTGATTTAGAAAATATTCGATCGCCCTTAGAATTTGTCCAGACAATTTTTAAGGATGTCGAAGAGTATTTAAGCCTTTCTAATCGCACCGCAAAGAAGGCTCGCGCATTGATAACTCAACTCGGAGGAACAGAATTGAGCGGCTTCAAATTACCCGACATTGCCGCCCCTCACTGGAAAGAACTACTGACTCAAACCATTGCAGACTTGGTAGAAAATCAAGACCGCACAGTCATCTTATTTTGGGATGAAGTCCCGTATATGCTGGACAATATCGGGGATGCAGCGGCTATGGAATTGCTGGATACTTTGCGATCGATCCGCCAGATGTACCCGGCTGTGAGAATGGTTTATACAGGTTCAATTGGCTTGCATCACGTCCTTGGTGTGCTCAGAAAAGCGGGCTATACAAACGACCCTATTAATGATATGTACGTCCAAGATGTGCCGCCCCTATCTGCGAAAGATGCCACGAATTTAGCCCGCAAATTGCTTGAGGGCGAAAATATTGCTACACCGGACATTCAAGGAACTGCGGTTTTTATCGCCGATGAATTAAGCAACATTCCTTTCTACATCCACCACTTAATTGTGAAACTAAAATTGCGCGGCGGTTCAGGGAATATACCAGCTATTCAGGAAATTATTGCTGATTGTTTGGACGACCCGCTGAATCCGTGGAGGATGGAACATTATAGGGAGCGGCTTGATAGTTACTATGATGACAAACAGCGTCCTTATGCTCTGAATTTACTTGATATCTTGGCTGCGGCTGATGGGTCTTTGTCCTTTGATGAGTTGTTTAGTGGAATTAAGCAAGAGTCGGAAACTCAAGATAAGGAAATGGCGAGGAAAGTGTTAAGGCTTTTGGAGCAGGATTACTATATTTATAAGCAAGATAGCAGATTTCAATTTCGCTATCCGCTGATTCAAAAATACTGGAAATCCTTGAGATGTTGAGCAGAATCCGTAGGTTGGGTAGAGCGCAAGCGAACCCTACGCTTCGCTCCGCCCAACACATTATTTTAAGATTCAGTAGGTTGGGTAGAGCGCGAGCGAACCCTACGCTTCGCTCCGCCCAACACATTATTTTAAATAAAGAGTTGGGTTGAGGAACGAAACCCAACCTACATATCGCTAAATAAACAACACAATCAATCCATGAAAAACACATTAATATCTCGATTTACTCCTAGCTTGATGGCACCCGAAACCCTCGAAGGCATCCTCGTACAGCGTCACGCACTCGCCAGCTATTTAGTAGATAAAATCCGAGATAGCGCCACCACCGATAACAAACATTATCAACTCCTAATCGGGCCGCGTGGCATTGGCAAAACCCACTTAGTTTCACTTATTTATCACCGCGTTGTCAAAATGAAAGACTTGCGAGATAAATTGCTAATTGCATGGCTGCGAGAAGAAGAGTATGGGATTGCATCTTTCTTGGATCTATTAATTGCCATATTGCGCGCCATTGGTAAAGAATATCCTACAAAATATCAGACTGAGTTACACGATGCTGTCGAAGGGCTTTATGAGTTGTCGCCGGAGGAGGCGGAATCTGTGGCGGCACAATTGTTGAAAGATTTTGTGGGAAAGCGCGTTTTGCTATTGATTGTCGAAAATTTGGATGATGTATTTGGTGGGTTGGGCGATATCGGACAAAAGCAGTTTAGGGGTTATATTCAAAATCATGGGTTTTTGACTATTTTGGCAACTTCGCAAAGTTTGTTTGATGGCATTGAAAGCCGAGACCAGCCTTTTTATGGCTTTTTTTATCCTCACAATCTCACTGAATTAGAACTCGATGATGCTGTAAATTTATTAAATCAGATTGCTAGCTTGGAAGGGAAGACAGAATTAGCATCTTTTATTCAAAATTCAACGGGGCGAAATCGGATTAAAGTTGTACATTTCCTGTCTGGTGGTAGTCCCCGCATCTATATGGTTTTCTCCGATTTTCTGGTGAACCGCGAATCTCTAAATGGACTGGTGGAAGCATTTATGGCGATGCTGGACGATTTAACGCCGTATTACCAGGATCGGATGAAATATATCTCAAATCAGCAGCGCAAGATTGTGGATTTTTTGGCTGATTTGCGCCGCGCGGCCCCGGTGAAAGAAATTGCTAAGCGCTGTTTTATCTCTCACCAAACTGCATCCAGTCAATTGAAAGATTTGCGGCAAAAGGGTTATGTGAAAAGTGAAGAAATCGGGCGGGAGTCTTGGTACGAATTGCGGGAACCGCTGATGCGTTTTTGTTTGGAAGTGAAGAAGCAGCGCAATGAGCCGATTAGATTATTTGTGGATTTTCTGCGGGTTTGGTATACGCAGGAAGAGTTGCAGCAGCGATTGGGATTGAGGATGGCGGATGTTGATTTTGCGGAGAAGGAAAGTCTTTTTGAGTATCGACCAAATTTGGAACCGATTCCACTTGATGCTGTGATGGAACGAGAATATTATAGGCGGGCGCTGGAGGATATTGAGAACAATGAGGAAGACCCGCGTCTGAAGGCTTATTTTGATGAAATGGAATATTGTCGGGAACAGAAAGATGATATTTCTGCTTTAGAATATGCGGAAAGATTGGTAACCAGTCGCGGTGAGGCAAAGGATTGGTCGGAAAAAGGACGTTGTTTGAATAGGCTTGAACGCCACGCGGAAGCTTTGGAATGTTTAGAGAAAGCTATTGAAATTGACTCTGACTATGCGAGGGCTTGGGCTTATAAAGGTAATGTATTTAACAGTCTAGAACGCTATGAAGAATCTTTAGTATCTTACGATAAGGCGATCGCACTTGACGACAATGATAAATTAGCTTGGTATTGGCGAGGCAATGTACTCGACGACCTCAAACGCTATGAACAAGCCTTAGAATCCTTCGATCGGGCGCTCGAACTTGATGCCAATTATAAGTGGGCGTGGTCTAACATAGGCTATGTACTCAACAATCTCGAACGCTATGAAGAAGCGTTAGTATCTTACGATCGGGCGATCGAACTAGATGCCAATTATAAGTTAGCTTGGCGTATGCGAGGCAATGTACTCAACAACCTCAAACGCTATGAAGAAGCTTTAGTATCTTACGATCGGGCGCTCGAACTTGACCCCAATTATAAGTGGGCTTGGGCTGACCGAGGCGATGTATTCAAGAAGATAAAACGCTATGATGAAGCTTTAGTATCTTATGATCGGGCGATCAAACTTGACCCCAATTATAAGTGGGCTTGGGCTGCCCGAGGCGATGTATTCAACAACCTCGAACGTTATGATGAAGCTTTAGTATCTTATGATCGGGCGATCGAACTAGATGCCAATTATAAGTGGG